>CAMNVW010000001.1 GCA_946563605.1 uncultured Clostridia bacterium
ATCACCCTGACACTGGACAGACGCGGCAGAAAGCTGATTGCCAGAACCCAGTCCGTTTCGGGCGGATGCAGTGTTTATGCAGCAAGTGAGTACATCAGCAATCCCGATCCACAGCAGTATATTACGGGTGAATTTGCCAGCATCTCGGGTTACATCAAGGTTCGATAAAAATAGATTCAGTCATCGGTCGAGTTAGCAAAAACGGCAGCAGACAAAGCTGCCGTTTTTGTTGTCTGCAAAAGAAAACAGAAAATGCAATTTCAGCAAATTAACCATATATATAAAGTAGACAGGCAGAAAAACAGGACGATTTAACGGATAAATTATTTTACAAAGGTAATCTTGACGATAGAATGATATATAAAATATACAATAAATCGGAATATAAAGGGAAATAAAACAGCGAAAACAAACAAACAAAAATGAGAAAATGTGAAATAGAAAAAAGTTTATTTTGGGGCGGTGAGCGATTAAAATAAAATACAGAAAACAAACTTGGAGGAATGAAAATGGCAGTTCCAAAGGTGGCTGCAATCCACGACCTATCCGGATTAGGAAAATGTTCGCTGACAGCGGCAATTCCAATCCTATCGATCTGCGGCGTACAGGCAGTTCCAATGGCAACGGCGGTGCTGAGCAATCAGACGGGCTTTGAGAGCTATGCAGGAGCGGATCTCTCGTCCTATCTGCCAGCCATTGCACAGGAGTGGAAAAAAAGAAAGCTGGAGCTTCAGGGAATCTTTACAGGGTATCTCAGCAGCGAAAGCCAGGTCGAGTGGGTCGCGGAATTTGTTGAAAGCTTTCGGAATGAAAGCACGTTGGTTTTAATTGATCCCGTGATGGGGGACAGAGGAAAATTCTACTGCGGATTTGATGATCGCATATGCCATGCGATGAAAAAGCTTTGCACCAAGGCAGATGTGATTACCCCAAACATTACTGAGGCGCTGATGCTGCTGGGTAAGGATACAAATGAAGCGGAGCAAGACAAAGACCTTCCCATTGTACAAGGATATGCAAGGGAGCTTTCTAAGTTGGGTCCAAAAACGGTAATCATCACTGGTATCCACAAGGGCGAGGAAATTTGGAACATCGGTTACGATGCAAAGAAGGACGATTTCTTTGCGGTGAGCACCCACAGAATCGGAAACGGCTACTCGGGAACAGGCGATATTTTATCGTCGGTAATCTGCGGCTGCATGGTGCGCGGAGAAACCGCAGAGCAAGCATTGACAAAAGCAGTGCGGTTATTAGAAGTGTCCATTGAGGAAACGATGCGGGATGGCACCGACCCCAACGAGGGGATCGCGTTCGAGCATCATCTCAAACTATTGATGGAGTAGAAGCTATAAAAGCGAGACAATGATTGATATAGGAGCACAGTCGAGAAACAGGCGATTGCTCAAACGAAAATACGGTGGATTTAGGGAGGAATCTTTTATATGAAGATACATGAAAAACAAAGAAATCTGACATGGAGCGCCATGTTTGCGGCGGTAATCATGCTGATGACCGTTTATCTTTTCCACATTCCGATTGGTTCGAACGGCGGATATCTCCACTTTGGGGATGCGTTTATTTATCTGGTGGCGTGCTTTCTGCCGATGCCATACGCCTGTGCGGCAGCTGCAATCGGCGGTGGTTTAGCAGATATGATGTCCGGTTCGATGATCTGGGTCATTCCAACGATGATCATTAAGCCACTGACAGCGTTATGGTTTACCAACAAAACCGAAAAGCTCATCAGCAAACACAATATCATTGCGGTGTTTGGTGCAGGGGTTGTGTCGAACGTTGGTTACTATGTAGCGGAAGCTTTGATCGTAGGCAATTGGGTAACTCCTTTGGCAACACAATGGGGCAATGTGATTCAATCCGCCGGCAGCGGCGTGATCTTTGTTTTGATGGCAGCTGCAATCGACAAACTTGCTTTGAAAAAGAAACTGGTCAACATTTAATTGGGAAGAAGGAAAAGAAAATGGCGGATATTTTATACACCTACAACAATCAACTCTACATCAATCTGACCAATCAATGTCCTTGTGCCTGCACCTTTTGCATCCGCTCACAGAAAGATGCAATCGGTTCAGCTGACAGTTTATGGCTGCAAAAGGATCCGACGGCAGAAGAAGTGGAGGCAGAATTTCAAAAGTACAATCTCGATGATTTTGACGAGGTTGTTTTCTGCGGCTACGGCGAGCCAATTTGTGCGCTGGACAATCTCATCAAGGTTGCGGATTACATTCACAGCCTGAAAAAAATGAAGGTTCGGGTGAACACGAATGGGTTAGGTGATTTAATCCACAACAAACGTGTTGCACCGCTGCTGAAAGGACACGTTGATAGCGTTTCCATCAGCTTGAATGCGCCGACAGCGGCAGAATACAACGCAGTTACCCGTCCGAAATTCGGCATCCAGTCCTTTGACGCAATGCTGCAATTTGCAAAGGACTGCAAGGAGCAGGGCATCGAAACAAGGTTCACAATTGTAGATGTCATCGGCAAAGAAGCGGAGGAAAAATCCCGTGAAGTTGCGCAGCGCATCGGGATTCCGCTGCGAGTACGCCATTATCAGGAATAGCAGAAAAACAACAGGATACAGCATAGCACCCTTTCTACAGGCAGTCTTTCTCAGGAGAGATGGTTCCTGGTACAAAGGGTGCTTTTTTGATGGGTTGCTGTATGGGGCGCGTAAATTTCGGAGGGATATTTTCGGGGAAACAGGGGTACCGAATGGGTGAGAACAGCCTTTTTACACCGAAAAATCCGTCGCTATATTTAGAAAAAATTGGTAAAATCCAGACAATTTTACGATGGATGACAGGGATGTTTTTTAGTGAAATTAGAACATTTCTCTTTGATATAAAAAATTAGGGCAATTCATACATAAAAAATCCTGTTTAACAGAATAAAAATAGAAGGTGTACACAATTTTTTACAAAATGTTTTGCCGAACGTTTGGGGAAGAATGGAATTTTAACGGGTTCGATTTCCTTGACAGAAAAAATATGAATGAATATAATGGCAACGAACTTGCTAAAATACAAAGGAAAGAGCAGGTTTTGAATTTCATAATTTATGAACAAAGGAGAACAGTATGCAAAACCTCAGAAGAAAAGCCCACAGATTGATGGAGAAAGTCTCTATGAAAAAAGCTGTGGCCTATGTGTTTTCTGTTGCGATGGCAGCGGTAATCTTTTGGATGTTTGCCCCCGACGGCAATATGGGAAGCAATCAAAGTGATGATGGGCTTACAGTGGCAGAGTACATCCACAAGGCAGGGGATGTGCTGACGGCTTCGGCAGATCCGAGAAAATTTACGGGTTCCTCCATCGGGAACTCGATGCTTGCAGAAAGATTTTTGAGCATTTCCAATTCCCAGTCCTCCAAAATCAGCGAGCTGGCTGAAGAACTGGCGGATCACTATTTGAAACAGGAAGATTTGGCGCAGGAGGATTTGGAAGAGGAAGATTTAGTACATCAAATTTTGAAACAGCAGGCGCAGGTAAAAGGGGAGTTTACCGAAACAGAAGTGGAAGAAGATTCGGTTATCGAACAAGAACCGATTCCAGAAGAAGAGGAAGACTCCTCAGACGGTGCGGATAAAGAAACGGGAAAAGAAACAAAGACGGTGGTGGAACAGCAGGTCATCGAGCACGAGGTTCAAATCAGGGAGACCTCGCTTTTACCGCAGGGTCAGGAACGCATCTTACAATGGGGTGCAGACGGTTTGAAAACGGTGGTCTATGAGCAGCAGCTCGTAAAGGGAGAGGTCCGGGGTCTCAAGATCCTCTCCGAAACCATCGACAAAGAGCCGATAACCGAAGTGAAATTGGTGGGTGTTGCCGGAGCGGCAGTATCTCCACTGGATTTTGGAATCGAACTGGATGAACAGGGGGTTCCCGTCAGTTACAGCAGGGTATTGACCAACCAGATCGCGACCGGATACAATGCCGGAGCAGGTGCTTGGGGTGCTTCCGGTCAAACCTTGTCCGCCGGATATGTCGCAGTACATCCGCGGGAAATCCCATACGGCACGAGAATGTATATCACCAGCGCAGACAACAGCTTTGTCTACGGCTTTGCGGTTGCGGCTGACACCGGAGTCAGCCTGCTGGGTGATGTGATTGATGTGGATTTATATTATGACACCTACCTTGAGAGCTGCTTAAACGGCAGAAAGTATGTCAACATTTATATTTTAGATTAGCATAAAATGAGCTGTCCCTTGTTGGGACGGCTCATTTTGCTATTGTGATTGAAAAAGCGTTCCTGCGAACGCTTTTTTTATTTTTTCAGCGGATGAAGGGGATTGGGCAAATGAAAAGACAGGAAAAAAGGATATTTTTTTCAAAAAATGTGCGGTTGTTGCACGAAAGGATGCAATTTTTACCGCAAAACGGGGTATGGGTAGAAGAGGTAATAGAGGACGACCCCGAACACAAAATCAAAGCCTCTTCAAAAAAAGGAGGTGAGCAAAAATCGAGACGGAAGAAGCGAAAAGGTTTGCGTACTGGTATTTTCTGCTGCGCGACCCAAACCTTGCCGCCGCGAAAGTGGGGATGGAAGATGGAATCCTGCTGCTGAGCGAGCGTAAGGTACAAAGCCAGCTGCGCAGGCTGCGCCGGTTATTTGCGAAGGAGTCCCCAGGGGAACTGGCAAAATGGGGATTATGCCGGATGCTGTTTTCTGTTCCTCAGGTGGATGAGGAGGGAAAGTTGACAGGCGACGGCTTCTCATTGGAAAAGTGTTGCACCGGAAAGGGAACAGAGTACAAATTCTGGGACAAGCTCAAAGCGTGCGAGCTTTTGATGAAGCTGGAAGAAATGCTCTCCTGCAAGGGAGAAAACACGTTTGAGGGAATCTTATCGGCACTTCAGCAGGGAGCAGCAGGTTTATCGGACGCAAACTTATCGCAGGAATCAGGGGAAGAGAGAGAAGGTGAGGAAGAATAAAAAAATTCAGTCAAAAGCAGATGGAACTGCTGAGCTGGTGGTGTCCTGAAAGCAGGTACGCAAGCTATGACGGCATCATCTGCGACGGTGCGGTGCGAAGCGGCAAAACCATGTGCATGGCGATTTCCTTTTTTGTGTGGAGTATGGCAAGCTTTCAGGGACAGAATTTTGCAATCTGCGGCAAAACGATCGCCTCGGTCAGAAGAAACGTCCTTCAGCCGATGCGCAGTGTTTTGAGCGAGATGGGGTTTGCGTGCAAGGAAAAGGTATCGCGCAATTACATCGAGCTCAGCCATGCGGGCAGAGTGAACCGGTATTATCTCTTTTCGGGCAAGGACGCCGGCAGTGCAGCTTTAATTCAAGGGATGACCCTCGCCGGTGTTTTGTTTGACGAGGTTGCCTTACAGGATCACAGTTTTGTGGAACAGGCAGCGGCGCGATGCTCGGTAGAGGGCAGCCGGTTTTGGTTCAACTGCAATCCAGAGCATCCGGGTCATTGGTTTTACACGGAGTGGATCTGCAAAAGGGCAGAAAAGAATTTATGCTACCTTCATTTTTTAATGGAGGACAACCCTTCTCTCTCCGCAAAGATGCGCAGGCGGTACGAGGGCTTATACAGCGGCAGCTTTTACGAGCGGTTTGTCCTTGGAAAATGGGTGAGTCCGCAGGGACTGGTCTATCCAATGTTTTCCGCCGAGCGGCATTTGATCCGGCAGGCACCTATCTGCGACAGGTTTTGGGTTTCCTGCGACTATGGGACGGTGAATCCCTGCTCAATGGGGTTATGGGGGTATTCGGGCGGAAAATACTACCGCTTAAAGGAATACTATTACGATTCCCGAAAGCAGGGTATCTGCAAAACCGATGAGGAACATTATGCCGCCTTAGAACAGCTGTGCGAAGGAAAGAAAATCGAAGCGGTCATTATAGACCCGAGTGCGGCAAGCTTTATTGCGTGTATCCGCAGGCATGGGAAATTCCATGTGATACCGGCGCAAAATCAGGTCAGCGAGGGCATCTCGCTGGTAGCTTCCCGATTACAGGAGGGCAGCCTGCTTTTTAGCGAGGGGTGCAAGGACAGCATACGGGAATTTTCACTTTACCGGTGGAATGAAAGCGCACAGAAGGATGTTCCTATCAAGGAAAACGACCACGCAATGGACGACATCCGGTACTTTGTGATGGAGGTATGCAGGCACAGGCGCAGCGGATATTTTGCGATTGTACAGCAGCGCAGGACAGGCATACAGACTTAAAGGAGGGAAACAGGTTGCAAAATCCGGTATGGAGCTGGAAAAAAAGAAGGGCGGAGAAAAAGGGTCCGCCGGTTGCATACACGGCAAGTGTGCAGACAGGACAGGTAAAAAGCCACCCATTCGACTTTTTTGAGCGAGTGGGTGCGGTGGATGAACAGGAAAACCGATTATTTGACCAGATTCGTCAGGCAGTGCCGATCGTGGACGCGTCCATCAACAAAATCATCCGTCTGGTAGGTGGATTTACAGTGAATTGTTCAAACGGGGATGGACAGCGCGAACTGGATGAGTTCTGCAAGAACATTCAGGTAGGTGCGTCCTCGGTGGGGCTGGAGCAGTTTTTATACTGTTATCTGGACAATCTGCTGACCTACGGCAATGCGGCAGGAGAGATGATCCCTCTGCGCAGCGGCGACGGAATCGGCGCGCTATACAACATTCCGCTGACCGATATTTTGGTAAAGGAAAGCGAAAATCCCACCCACATGGATTTATTCAGCTATCCTGACGGGGTGACGCCGGCGCCGGTTGAGCACCCGGAACGCATCTTATTTAGCGCGCTCAATCCGGCGGCAGGACAGCTCAAAGGCAGGTCGCTGTTATCGGGGCTGCCGTTTGTATCGTCGGTGCTTTTGAACATCTATCAGTCAATTGGTCAAAATTTTGAACGGATGGGAAACCTGCGTTTTGCGGTGACCTACAAGCCGCAAGGCGGTGTAGACGGCACATATGCCCGTGAAATTGCGCAGGACATGGCAAATCAATGGGCAGACACGATGCGCGACAGCGGACAGGTCAAGGATTTTATTGCGGTGGGCGATGTGGACATCCGCGTGATTGGTGCGGACAATCAGGTGATCGACACACAGGTACCGGTGCGGCAGATGCTGGAACAGATCATTGCAAAGTTAGGTCTACCGCCGTTTATTCTGGGGTTAAGCTGGTCCACGACCGAAAGGATGAGCCAGCAGCAGGCGGAAATTCTGGCAAGCGAGCTGGAAAGCTACCGCGAAATCTTGACCTCGGTGATCCTGCGTGTATGCAGGTATCATCTGAATCTGAAGGGGCTGGGAGGCAAAATCTCGGTCAAATGGAAGAATATCAGCATTACCGACGAGGTAGAGCAGGCAAGAGCACAGCTTTTGTCGATGCAGGCAAAACAGATCGAAGCCGCGCTGAATGGCGGACAAATGGAAGGAGAGGGTGAAGGTGGCGATGAGCCATTATAAAAAGGCAGGAAGTCTTATCTGCAAGGGACTGCACATCGGAGAGGATGACCTTGAGAAAATCAACACGCTGACAAGAAGGGAATTTTCCGAGGACGAACTATACTGTTTTCGAGTCGTGCTATGCGACAACGACATCGACCGCGACATGGAGCAGTTTGACCAGGACACGCTGGAAGAGCTGGCAAGGCTGTTTGTCGGCAAGACCGGTATCTGTGACCACGAGGCGGCAAGCAGAAACCAGCAGGCGCGAATCTATGAAGCGGCGGTAGAAAATTTCCCGGGAAAAGTGAACGCGCTGGGTGAGCCTTACTATGCTGTCGTCGCAAAGGCGTACATGGTGCGAACTGAGTCAAACAGGGATCTGATTCTGGAAATCGAAGCGGGCATCAAGAAGGAGGTCAGCGTTGGATGCAGCGTTCGTGAAAGCATCTGCTCCATCTGCGGCAAAAACCGCAGTGTCTGCGAGTGCGGACACGTTGTGGGAGAAGTGTACGACGGGAAGATGTGCTACACGATCCTGCACGGAGCAGCAGACGCCTACGAATGGTCTTTTGTAGCGGTGCCGGCACAGCGTCAGGCAGGAATTATCAAGAGTGTAAAGTCAACCGTAGCCGCCGCTTCTGATTTTACACAGAGCACTGTGGATACGGTACAGAAGCTGTGGAAGGCGGCGGAATACAGACGGGGTCTGTGGCTGAGCGAGGCAGAGGTTTTGCAGTTACAGGGCAGGGTGAAAAATCTGATGGAGGACTGCGAACAGGTGCGCAGGATGACCAGAAAAGAGGTCATGCACGCATTTTACGACAGCGGTGAAATGAACGAAAATATCAACCGCGAGCTTTCCGCGATGCTGGATGAACTGAGTGTGGAGCAGATGAGAACCCTCAAAAAGCTCATCCGAAAAGAGACAACAGAGCTGACACGTCCGCAGTTCACACCGCGAAGCGAAGAACAGCTCGATTCAGACAAGAGATTTATGATTTAGGAGGAATTGTACAATGAAAGACATTTGTTTACAGGGCTACAACAGCAAATACATTACCATGAAATGCGCAGGTGAGGCAGACGCCGGCGACCTGCTGGTCATGGACAGCAACAACACCGTCAAAAAGGCGGCATCCGGCAAGTTTATTGGTATCCTGCACTCCCTGCGCGGCGAATATGCGCTGGTACAGACCGGCGGCTATGCAGTGGTGCCTTATTCGGGGGATACCGCGCCTACCCTTGGTTTTAGCACTCTGGCGGCAGACAGCAACGCGGATGCGGTCGTCAACGCGGCAGGCAGGGAAGTTCTGGTCGTAGAAGTGGATACAACCGCAAAGAAAGCCGGCATCCTGTTTTAACAGGACGCAATTCTTACAAGGAAAAATGTTAACATGGAGGAAAGAAATATGAAATACAATTATCAGAACATCGCGATTTCCAAGGATTATTACAAGACTGGAGAGGGATTTTCCAACTGTCTGGAAAGACTGGATCCATCCGAACAGTACAGAGGTACAGAGCTTGCCGGTTACGATGCTTTTCAGCGACAGCTCAAACGATTTGACATCAAGGTTTCCGGTCACGACAGCGATAGATTGCAGAAATTCTTTGCAACCTCCGACAGTGCGGCACTCTTTCCGGAATATGTGTCCCGAGCAGTCAAACAGGGTGTTGATGAAAACCATATTTTAAGTGAAATTTGTGCGGCAAACACACAGGTGGAAGGAATGGATTACAGAGCAATCGCTGCCGATCCGAACTGGGAGGAACAGGCACCATCCGTCATTGAGGAAGGCGGTGCGATTCCGGAGACTTCCATCCATCTGAAGGACAGCCTGATCAAGCTGAGAAAACGCGGCCGTATGATGGTGGCTTCTTATGAGGCAATCAAATTCCAGCGTCTCGACCTGTTTACCGTAGCGCTCAAACAGATTGGTGCGTGCATCGGCAAAGCACAGCTGAATGACGCGGTCGACGTTCTGATCAACGGAGACGGCAACAGTAATCCGGCGAAGGTTATTACGATTGCGGACACAGACAAGAAAACACTGGTCTACAAAGATCTGCTCAATCTCTGGGGCAGCTTTGGAGAATATCAGATGAACGTAATGCTCGCCTCCCCTGATATGATGCTCAAACTTTTGCAGGTGAAGGAACTTCAGGATCCGGAAACAGGACTCAACTTCCAGGCGACCGGCTGTCTTTCCACCCCGCTGGGTGCGAAGCTGTTTGTTTCTTCCGCGGTTCCGAAAGGTAAAATCATTGGTCTGGACAAGCGTTATGCACTGGAAATGGTGAGCGCCGGCGGCATCAATGTCGAATACGACAAGCTGATCGACTGCCAGATGGAGCGCGCTGCGGTGACTTCCATCACAGGCTTCTCCAAAATCTTCCCAGACGCAGTGAAGGTACTGAGCGAATAGAGGAAACACAATGGATGAAAAACTTTTAATGCAGCATTTTTGCCTCATCAGCGGTTTGACCGCTGATGAGGCGGAACAATGGAAACCGCTGGTCGTTGCCTGCTGGGAGGACTTAAAAGGCAGGCTTCGTCCAAGTGCGGATATTCCCAAAAATCAGGAGAGGTTAGCCTTAGCGTGTGCGGCGCTTGCCAACCACCGTTTTCAGACCATTCAAGGCACCGTCTGCGCAAGCGTGAAGGTAGGGGACATCTCTTTTGCGCAGAGCGACGGCGCTCAGGCGAGAAAGGAGCTGCTCGAAATGGTGGGGGATTTGATTGATTCCCAGGGAATCTGCCTGAAAGGGGTGGAAATATGCACTGTGAACAGGTGATCCGCCGTTTGATCCGCCGGTGCGGCAGGGTAGTGCAGTTCCCGAGCGGAAGTTTTTTAGCATATCTCAACCCTATTCGAGAACGGACAGACAAGCTGATTCCAACCGAATCGGGTATTTTTCACCAAGGCAAGTGGATATTGATTGCATCCTGTGACAAAGAGGATGAGGTGCGCGGCAACACCGTCTTTACAGCCGGAAAGGAAAAGTTTTTATTGGAACGTGTGGAGACGGTCTATTTCCAGAACAAGCCAGCGTACCTTTGGGGACTGGCGGTGAAAGCACAGGAGGAAAGAGACCATGAATGAGTTTTCACAGATCTTAACACTTTTAAAACAGGAGCTTTGTGCCTGTGACAAGGAACTGAAGGTTCTCAGCGCGTTTGCGAATCTGCCGCGGCAGAATCCACAGCACAGCAAATTTGCCGTAGTGGGTATCCAGAAGGTGGCGCTGACGCCAATCGGACTGGAAAACTATTACGGGGATGAAAAGCTGCCGTTTGGCAGAAAGGCGCAGGTGTATTTAAAGGTATCCTTTTGCTGCAAAAGCGGCGAGGAGTGTTGGAAATTATGGGAAAGCTGTGCGCAGCGGCTAATCTTTTCAAAGGAACTAAAAGTGGGGCAGATTGAATGCGGAGAGGTTTCCTGGCAGAAGGATTGGGGCGGCATGGTGCTGCCGGTCAAGCTCTGCTGCGACTTTATCATCAGCGGTGCAGCGGATGAGAGTCCGTCAGGAATCCATCCCGACAGCTTTCAGATTATCAGGAAAGGGGTTATCGGATGAGAAAAACCTATCGTCCGGGAGTATATTCCCAATATGACGTCGTCAGCAGACAGAAGCGCTATGAGGGCAAATACGCGCTTTTCT
This sequence comes from uncultured Clostridia bacterium, assembly GCA_946563605.1. Taxonomy (GTDB): domain Bacteria; phylum Bacillota; class Clostridia; order Oscillospirales; family Ruminococcaceae; genus Negativibacillus. The sequence goes on from CAMNVW010000001.1 coordinate 11,086, forward strand.
GCGGCGGCGCAAAGGTAAAGGAAGAGAAAAATTTGCCGGCAGGCGGCGTGGTGCAGCTGCGTTCATTGCAGGAGCTGAACGAGTATTTTGTGCCGGAAGATGCAGGAGAGGTGTTTAACGCGGTGTGCTCCATCCTGCTTAGCAGCGGCGTATCGAGTGTGTATGTTGTGCCAATCACCATTGACGGCTCTGTGCCGACAAAACAGCAGTACACAGCGGCGATTCAAAAGCTTTGTGAAATCAAGTGCAGCGGCGTGATTTTATGCGACAGCACCGACGCGGACGTTTTGAAAGTATTGTGCGAAAAAGCGCAGGATGCTTCCCAAAATGAACGGGAAAAGATTGCGGTTGGCGGTGCAGCAAAGCAGACAGGCGTACAGACCGCGCAGTCCATCAACCACGAAAGAATGGTTTTATGTGCGCAGGCGGGTACGAGCGTCTTTTCCGAAAGCTCGTCGGTGCTTTTTACTGCGGCGGCGTTAGCCGGAATATTGGCGGTTGCTGAGCCGGATGCAAGCTTTCACGGGACAAGACTGGAACTGCTGACCGACATAGAGGCTTTGGAAGAAGAGGAAATCGAAGCATTTTTCGGCGGCGGTGTAACGCCTTTGGAAGAAAACGATACGGCGGTAGAGTGTATCCGCTGTGTAACGACAAGGACAAAAACAAACGGTGAAACGGACAGGACCTTTGCTTCGGTCAATGTGGTGATGATGATCGACGATATGATTCGTTCGATGCGCGTACAGCTGAGCGGTCTGCTGAAAGGCAGCAGAGCAGGACTTTCTGAGGACAGTGTTGCTTCCCAGGCGGCGGTGGTCTTAGACGAAAAAATGCAGCGTGGAATCATCACCGCCTTTGAGCCGCCGGTGGTTTACACGCAGGAGGATGATCCGACCGTCTGCGTCGTGGAACTGGAATTCCGTCTTGCAACGGTACTGAGTCAGATTTATCTGACCGCGCACATTTCGATTTAAGGAGGAAGAATATGGCGTTGGTTTCGATTCCGACAAGTGCGGATATTTACATTGAGGTAAACGGAAGAAAGGTAGCCGCCGCGCAGAGCTACAAGGTGAAATCCTCACGCGAAAGCAAGTACATCGAAGCGTTTGGCAGCAAGGAGCCGGTCGGCACCGTGGGCGGCAGAGTAAAACACTGGATCGAGCTGTCGAGGGTATGCTTATGCCAGAGCGAAGGAATTGACTTTTATGATTTAAGCGGCTTCAATCTGGTGGTAGTGCGTCCAGACTGCAAGATTATCTACTCGGGGTGCGAGTGGTCGGACATTACGCAGGCGGCTTCGGTAGGCGAGGTGATCCTGGAAAAGGTGAGCCTTGTGGCAAGCAGAAGAATCAAGATTTAGGAGGAAACGGATGGCGGCAGTTTGGAACAGGTTATCGGCGGCAGAAGAACTTTGCTTACAGACACAGGCGGAGCAGGGTTTTGAGTATTTATGTTTCCTTTGCGGAAAAGACAGGACAAGGCAGGAAAAAGAAGGCCTATGGGCGTTAGCAAACAACGCGGCGGTCATCTGCCTTGCGATGAAAGAGGGAAACCGGCAGGTATTTTACAGTGCGCGCGAGGTACTGGAAAGCTTGAGTCTGCAAAAAATTGCCGCCTTAGCGCGAGAATATCATCAGGAGATGGAAGGAGAGGAGGAAACCGTTTGCGCATCGAGGGATTAGAAGAAAACAAAAGCGTTTTTATGCAGAGCCGATTTTTTTCAGAGCTGCCGGAGGAGATGGGTGCAGTTCAGGAACAGAAAAATGCAGTTTTTGAGGAAATCCTGCCGGAGCAAAGGTCGCAGGAAGTAAGATATGTGGAGATGGGCGGTGAGATTCCACGGAGCGCCGGCGTACAGCCTAAAACAAGCACAGGGTTTGAGGAAAACAGGAGCGCCGGCGTAAACACCGGCGGCACAGAAATAGAAAATGTGACAGTTCAGCAGGAAATTGCGCCGCTGGAAGGGCAAGCTGATATCCAGCAGATTTCGGACGAGCTGGAACGGCTTTCTCAGAGGTATGGCAGAAGAATGGAGGAGTGGCTGTATGACCAATCTTCGCTTTAAGGAATATGTTTTTCGGAACAATCCGCGCAAGCTGGTGCTGAAACATCAGCAGGAGGTCATGTCGGTCTGCTGTTACGGCTTAGGAAGAACATTGCAGCAGCTGGGAAAAGGACTGACCATAGTGGAGGGCGAAGGAGAATTATTTGGAGAGGACGCTCTTGAGCAGTTTACGGCGCTGAAAAAACTGATGCAGCAGGGCGGCAGCGGCGTCTTATGCGGTGCAGGCTTAGAGCCAATGAAGGCGGTATTTGAAAGTTTACAGATGATTGGCAAGGGCGGCGATGAGACCATCAGTTACAGCTTTCGGTTTACACAGGACAGAGGTGAGGCGTAAATGGAGCTGGACTTTTTTCTGGAGACGCTGGACCAAAAGCGCAGAAAGCAAAAAAATCCTGTGGAGTTTTCCTGCGTTTCCTCGGTCGACACACCGGCGGACAGCTTAAAGGCGGTGTTTTTGATAGCCTCGCCGCAGGAATGGGAGCAGGAGATTGCACAGATCGAGGTACAGTTGGACGGCAAGAGAATCTTTCACGGGAACTGTGACCGGCAAATCGTCAGCATGGGACAAAACGGGTGCCGCCTGACGATATGGGGCAGGTCAGACGCGGCGGTCTTACTGGACAACGAAGCGATTCCACAGGAATACAGCCGCGTTTCGCTCAACGAAATGTTTTGCAGGCATCTGGAGCCCTACGGCTTTCAAAGTCAATTTCCACCTGAAGTACAGGGTGTACTGACCGATTACCGCGTGGGAAAAGGTGTGAGCGAATGGGAAGCATTTTGTACATTTTGCCAGCGTGCAGTGAAGATGACGCCATACGTCTATCTTTTGAAGGTGTCGTTTTTGACACGAGGTCGGGGACAGCACATCATTACGCCGCAGAACAGCATGGTGAAACAAATCAGCAAAAGCACACGGCGCAGCGAGGTCATCTCGGAGACGCTGATTCGCGACGAACTGGGAAGATACAGTTCACAGGTCACGAACGAACAGGCAAAGGAATTGAAGATCAAACGCAGAAGATGCCTGATTCCATCAGCGCAGTGGGCTCAGCCTGCGGCGGATGCGCGCATCAAGATGGAGCAGTCGATGCGCGGCAGAGTGCGATGGGAAATTGAGCTTGCTGAGGTTTTGGACTGGGAACTGGGTGAAGAAGTGGTTTTTTCGGAATATTTCCGAGGAAATATTGTTCATCGGGAAATCGGATTTTCCCAAAAGGGCGGCTTTACCCGATTGTTTATAGAATAGAAAACGGATTCTGGTGATTTCCCGGGAAATAGCGGTCGTCGGGAAAATGATGTTAAGTTGAATACAGCTTTATAAAGCAGAAAGGGGAAAAAAGAATGTGGCTTGCAAAGCAATCTTCTGCGAAAATGCAGGAGGAAACCAAAAACAACAGTGAAGCGCCGGCAAAAACCATCTGCGCCAAAAGCGGCGAACGGTTTGTGGTGGGTGCGAGCGAATATCGCACCCTGCCGGTCTGTGCGCCATATGGGATTTATACAAAGCCTCCGCAGGGCGAAGAACTGCTGATTTTATCTGCGCCGAGCGGGGAAATCTGTTTGGGAGCAGTTGGGAATCCAAAAGAGGAGCTGCTTGCCGGAGAGATTTTGCTTTGTTCCTCTGGCGGGGCAAGCATCCGGTTGTGCAACAACGGGAAAATCCTGCTCAACGGAAAAGAAATCTAACAACGAGGGAGGTTCATTTTTTTGGACACTTTTTTATATCACGGCGACCACAAAAGAGATGAACGGGGATTTGTGCAGGGTATCAGCGGTGCATCCGAAGCAATTCAGCAGGCGATGATCCGTTTATCGGTGCCAAAAGGAAATTTTGGACTGGATAAACAGCTGGGCAGCCGATTGCACACGCTGGGCAGCGCATTGAGTAAAAATCAGGAGGAGCTGGCGCTGGAATACGCGCGGGAGGCTGTCTTGGAGGTGCCGGATATTCGCGTTATATCCGCGAAAAAGGTTTCGGGAGATGCAGAAAATCTTGTGCTGGAATTTCAGCTGGAATACAACGGCGAAGAGGTTCCGGAAAAGTTTCAGGTTATGTGGGAAATGAATTTTTAACGAAAGGGGCGAAGCAGGATGGAAGAAAATTTTGAGGGTTTTTTAGCGCAGATGCAGCAAAGCTATGAAAAACTGGCAGGGATGCAGGCAGATGATGCTTCTGACATCGGTATCCGCTTTAAGATTCTGGCGGAGCAGTTGGCGATTTTCAGCGAAGAGCTTGCACAGGTGCGCAAGCAGTCCTTTGTGCAGACAGCGGACGGGGAATATCTGGAAATGCACGCGCAGCAAAGGGGAATCTACCGCAAGGAGGCAACCTTTGCAAAAGGCAGCGTCACATTTTCGCGTTCCAGTGCGGCGGTGTCGGATATCGAGATTCCATCAGGGGTATATCTGACCTGCAGTTCCTTCGGCGGCACCGCAGGGCTGCGTTTTGTCACCACCGAAGCAGCGACGCTCAAACAGGGTCAAACCAGTGTTGCCGTGTCGGTGCAGTGTCAGACGGCAGGCAGCATCGGCAACCTTGCAGCAGGGGTATTGGATGTGATGATCACACCGGTACAAGGAATCACCGCTGTGAAGAATCCGAATCCCATCAGCTCGGGGGAGGATGCGGAAAGCGACGAATCGCTGCGTCAGCGATTGCTGGACAGCTATCACAACATTGTAAACGGAACAAACAGCGCGTTTTATTATCATATGGCGATGCAGTATCCGGGTGTTTCCTCGGTGAAGATTTTGCCGAGGGTGAATGGGGTCAATACAGTCGGAATCGTTCTTTACGGCTCGGGCGTAGACGACCAGCTGATTCAGAAGGTGAAGACGGAAATCGGACAGCTCAAGGAAATCAACGTGGATTTGACAGTAGAAAAAGCCTCTGCCAAGTCAACGGCGGTTTCGATACAGATTGCGGTTGGCGAGGGTTACAGCTATGCCGATGTCAGCGCAATCTGCGAAGATGCAGTGGAAGAATATCTGAAAAAACAGAAGATCGGTCAGCCGCTTTATCCGGCGCTTTTGGTGAGGGAGATTTTAAACTGCGAAGGGGTAGCCAACTGCAAGGTAGTGTCGCCGTCGGCAGACCTGTATCCGTTGGAAAAAGAAGTGTTTGTATTATCCGGTTGTACGGTGAGCCAGATGGAACGGCAGTAATGGAGAGATAGCAAATGGATTGTAGAAAACGAAGGTACGCCAGAATGCGCTCACTACATCTTTATCAATTCCCCAAAAAGGAAAAATCGCTGGTGGAATGTGAACTGGAAAGCTATTTAAGTGTGCTGGAGCCGTTGATGGAAGAGCTTGCGCGGCTGAAAAAGGACGTTTTTATTGCGCAGTGCGGCGAAGAACGGCTTGCGGAATTTGAAAGATTGCTGGCAATTCCGGTCAACCACGATATTCCAACCCAAAAGCGGCGGGAGATCGCCCAAAGCAAAATGGCAATCGGGGTGAATGATTTTTGCCGAGAGGGCTTAGAGCGCGCGCTAAATGCCATCGGTATCAAGGCAAAGGTGGAAGAAACGCCTGGCGGTGGAAATATCATCGTGACAGCAAAGGAAATGGCAGACAACACCATGACGCTGGATCAGGCAAAACAGGCGTTCAACGCACTGATGCCGGCGCATTTGACGGCAGAATTTGTCACCGGCGGTTTAAGCTATCAGGAATTTGACAGCCTTGACAAGACCTTTGCGGAATTGGATCAGATGGACAAAAACTGGTCACAGTTGGAAATGATGGGAATGGAAGAATGGCAGGAGGTTCAGAATGTCTAGTACATACAAAACAAGCCATCTGGGGCTTAACAAGTTTATTGGAACGGACAAGCCAAAGATGGACGATTTTAATTTTGACAACGAGACGATTGATGCAAAATTTCAGGAACATATAGAATCGGATCTCCACATTACTGAGGCGGAACGTCAACTGTTGGGAAAAAGCAATTACACGATTGGAACCTATACTGGCGACGATGCCTCCAGCAGGAATATTGACGTAGGCTTCGATGTGGAGTTTGGATTGGTCTTTGCACAGGGAGAGCCGGTAATCCAGGCTGCTTCCGGCAATATAACCAATATTTATTCGGGAATCATAACACAGACGGGCAGCAGCAAGGGTGTTATTGTCCAGCCAAACGGGTTCAAAGTCACCCAGTTAAACACGACTCCGCCGGATGGCAAAAAGATGATGCTCAATCAGAGCGGAAAAGTCTATATTTATATTGTGTTCCCGAAAAAGAATTAAAAAAACAGCTTTCAGGATAAAATCCTGAAAGCTGTTTTAAGTGCTAATAATTTCGGCGGTTATCCTCCGCACGCGCCGCAGAAATCATTTTCATCTCGATCCATCGTTCTTTCGTGATGAGAACCTGCCTTGGCTTGCTGCCTTCAAACGGACCGATGACGCCTTTTTCCTCCATGGTGTCCATCAAACGGGCTGCGCGGGCGTAACCCAGTTTCAATTTGCGCTGAAGCATGGAGGTGGATGCCTGTCCGGTTTCCACGACAATTTCAATGGCGCTTGGAAGCATCTCGTCTTCGTCATCGAAGCCGCCGCCGTCGTTGTCTTTACCGCCCTTTTTCTTGTTGTCAGAAACGGCGTGACGGTCAATTTCTTCCAGGATGCGCTCGTCATAGGTGAGCGGTTGTGTGGACTGCTTGATAAATTCGATGATACGTTCCACCTCGCCGTCGGTCACAAAACAGCCCTGAACACGGGTTGGCTTGGAAGCGCCGATAGGAGCAAACAGCATATCGCCGCGTCCCAGCAACTTTTCGGCGCCGCTGGAATCCAAAATCGTGCGCGAGTCAATCTGTGAGGAGACCGCAAAAGCGATACGGGAAGGGATGTTTGCCTTGATGACGCCGGTGATAACGTCTACCGACGGACGCTGGGTTGCAATGACAAGGTGCATACCGGCGGCACGCGCCATCTGTGCAAGACGGCAGATGGAATCCTCAACTTCACCTGGAGCCGCCATCATCAGGTCGGCTAACTCGTCGATGATGATGACAATTTGCGGCATCGGCTTGAGCCCGTTCTTTTCGGCGGCGCGGTTGAAGCCTGCCATATCGCGCACGCTGTAATCCTTAAACAGCTGGTAGCGGTTGAGCATCTCATTGACCGCCCACGACAGTGCGCCTGCCGCTTTTTTGGGGTCGGTGACGACCGGAATGAGCAGATGCGGAATCCCATTGTAGATGCCAAGCTCCACCATCTTTGGGTCAATCAGCAGAAGCTTTACCTCCTGCGGGGTGGAATGATACAGGAGGCTGACGATCAGAGAGTTGATGCAGACAGATTTACCGGAGCCGGTAGAACCTGCAATCAGGGTATGCGGCATCTTTGCAAGGTCGGCAACGGTCACTTTACCGGCGATATCGCGTCCCAAAGCAACTGCCAGAGCACTTTTTGACTGCTGAAATTCAGGGGAGTCGATGATCTCACGGATGGAAACGGTGCTGACGACCTTGTTCGGGACTTCGATGCCGACAGCCGGTTTGTTTGGAATCGGCGCTTCGATGCGCACGCCGGAGGCGGCAAGATTGAGGGCGATATCGTCGGCAAGGTTGGTGATCTTGCTGATTTTAACGCCGGCAGAGGGCTGAAGCTCATAACGGGTAACAGCTGGTCCGCGCGCAATGTCAATGATTCGGGTCTGTACACCGAAGCTTTGCAGGGTGTTCACCAGTTTTTCTGCATTGGAACGCAGTTCTTCCTGCAAGTTTTCTTCGCTTGGATTTTCTGCTTCGTTTAAAATTTCGATCGGTGGCTTGATGTATTCCGGCTCCGGTGGTTCCGGTTCAGGCTGATCCATCGAATGGGACGCGCCTGCGAGGGTCATGCCTTCCTTAGCGATATCATCAGGGCAAACCTCGATGATTTCATGGGAAGGATTTTGCAACTGAATCTTTTCTGGATGAAAACCGTCGTCCACAGCTTCTTCTGAGTGCTTTTCCAAAGCGGCTGCGGCATTTTCTTCTTCTGTTGAGAGGAAATCGGGAATGTCCTGCAGCACGAAAGAATTTTCCGAAACAGCGGTATCTTTTGGCGCGGAGAAGATATCGTCTGCCGATATTTCCGTTGCAGTTTCGGAAATGTCGGTTTCTTCCGGTAAATGGAAGTGAATCATCTCCGGTGAGATCAGTCCGTCGTCCTTATCCTCCGGCGCATCCTCCCAGGAAAGTCCGGTTTCCTGTACATCGCCAAGTTCCTCCTCGAAAATCTTCATCGCACGCTTTGCATCGGCAGAATCGACGACCGGACGAATCTGCGGATTGACCGCGTTGGAGCGCAGGGTGTTCAGCACAGTCTGATCCTCCTTTGCAAGGTAGGGCTTGCCGCCGGTCACACGGCTGATCAAATCATCGAGATACGGGGAGCTTTCGGGCTCATCGTTCACAACAGGTTCTGTCCAAAAGCCTTCCTCGGCTGCGGCATTTTCCTGCTGTTGCTCCAGCAGTTCACGTTCCTTGCGTGGCATCGCCAGTTGCTGTGCGCGTTCCAATTCCTTTTGCTTTTGCTCCGCGTGTTCCTGTGAAAGTTTTTCTTTCCAGGACGCGCGGTTTTTCTGGGTCTGTTCCTGCGCCTGGCGCAGGCGTTCCAGTTCCTCTTCCTTTTTGCGTTTTGCATTGAAGAAGCTGTCCTCATGCAGGCTGTCCGCATCATCCGCATGATTGTCAGCAATATCGTCCGACAGCGGAATGTTGATGTTAAATGGCTTGCGCGGCTGTTGTTGCTGTTCCAACTGCTGCTGACGCAATTGCTGGCGCGCCTCAGAATGGGCAACGTAAACTTCTTCCATCTTCTTCATCGGTTTTTGTGCGGATTGATACAGACCAATCAAAGTGCCGCCGGTGAGCACCATAATCATGACGAAGATGAGCAGCACCATGGTGACCCTTGCGCCGGTGGAGCCGAACCAGTGCATCAGCGGCAGTCCGAATAAGCCGGACACCGCGCCGCCGCCGTGCCCTTCGATGCCGTTGCGGAACAGCTCGATAAACTTTTCAATCAGGTTGCCGTTTGGGATGCCGCTGCCAAAGACCTGCGTTGCACCGCTTAATAAGCAGATGAGCAGCATCGACTGCCAGACCTTGTGACCGACTAAACCGATGGGTTTGTCAAGGGTGGTCATGATAGAGATATAAAACAGCAGCGGCGCAATCAGATACGCGCACCAGCCGAACATCCCCATAAAGAAGTTATGTATCCAGTTCCAGACGTTTTGTCCTTGGATGAGGGTCGTCGCCATGATAAAAACCGCGATGGCAAAGACGACGATTGCCCAAAATTGCTGGCGCGAACGCTGTTCACGGTTTTTCCTTTCTTTCGCGCTTGCCGCGGCAGATTTTGAGCCGGCAGAGCTTTTGCTGCGGGTGGATGTTTTTTTAGTCGCCATAAGGTTCCTCCTGTCTGTCAGAGTTATATGTAATGTTTGCGGCATGAAAATGCCGCAGAGAGTTTACGATTTTTTCGTGTTGATATGCGTCCCTGGGGTGAGCGCAGGATTCAGATAATCCTGTAAATTGGTGGAGATGATGCGTTCTATCGTCCATTCTCCGTTTTGAAGATAGCTTTCGACAAAATGCGTATCCGAAAGCGGTTCTGTGCGCCGCGTGACGGCTTGCTGGTCAGCGAGCATCTGCTGCATCGCTTCGACAGGGACAATCGAATGAAGGATCATCTGCATGAAGCCTCCTTATCCTTATTTGCATTGTGATGTTCTTCTTTGCTGTCTGAATTTTCGGCTTCAATCATCTCATAAAGGCAGGTGATTGCTTCATTTAGACCCCCGAGATGGTCGATCAGCCCTTTTTCCACCGCTTTTTCGCCGTCGAGCACCGTTCCAACGTCCATCACAAGCTCGCCGGTGTTCATCATCAGCTGGCGGAAGTCCTCGGAGGAAATTTTGGAGTTGTCGGTCACGAACCGCACGATGCGCTCCTGCATCCGGTCAAAATAGGATAAGGTCTGCGGAACGCCCAGCACAAGCCCGTTCATGCGCACCGGATGCACCGTCATGGTTGCGGACGGCGCGATAAAGGATTGCTGCGCACTGCACGCAAGCGGCACGCCGATGGAATGTCCGCCGCCGAGCACGAGGGAGACGGTCGGCTTTTTCATGCCGGAAATCAGCTCCGCGATGGCAAGTCCCGCTTCCACATCGCCGCCGACGGTGTTGAGAATGATCATCAGACCTTCGATCTCGGGGTCCTGCTCGATTGCCACCAGTTGGGGGATGACGTGCTCATATTTGGTGGTTTTATTTTGTGGGGGCAGGATGTAATGTCCTTCGATCTGACCGACGATGGTGAGGCAGTGAATGACGTGCTTTGCCCGTTTTACAGTGACCGAGCCGGTTTCAATGATTTGCTCGGTCTGTTCGCTGATTTTGTTTTCGGTTTCTTCCTCGGACTGCTCTTCTTCAGCCTCGTTTTTAACAGCGTCCCTTGGCTGAGAAGGAATCTCGATGATGGTAAGCTTTTGGCGGTTCTTTTTGGATTTGCTTTTCTGACCCAAGCGTCACACCTCCGTAAATAGTGGTTTCTGAAGCTAGTGTGTGCGCAAAGCCATAGAATATACACCGACCCAAAAGCCGGAAAACGTACTTTTTTATTATAGCCTGATTTGAAGAATGAATCAACCAAAGAAAATCGGATGATGTCGTTCTCACAGAAAATATATTGTAAAAATTTTTTGCCTCCAAAAATGAACAGGGTCTTTTCCAACGGAAAAGCCCTGTTATTGTCTGTTTCAAATCAATTTGGCAGCTTTCGACAGCTGACTTCGGAATTTCTGGGGTAGACTTTTAAAGAAGTTGAAGATTAAAGCGCTTTCACCATAAAAAATTCCTGCAAACACGAGCCGTCCCGCAGATGGATGGCGTTAGGTCTTGTTCCGGTGCGGACAAATCCGAACTTTTGGTACAGACCGATGGCGCGTTCGTTGCCCTCGACGACCTCCAGTTCCAGCTGTTCAATGCCATGCTCTTTGGCGATGCGGAACATTTCCTCAAACATGGCAGTCCCGATGCCAAGTCCCCAGTATTTTTGAATCAGTGCAATCGACACATCGGCGCGGTGACGGGTTTTTGGCTTGTTGTGAAAAGAGAGCTGACAGTTGCCGGCAATCTCACCGTCTATTTCGCAGACGATCATCAGGTTGTATTCCGAGTCCAGCACCCGTTTGAGATACTCTGCCTCCTGCTCCGGCGTTTTGGTAAAGTCGTCGGGATAGTGCAGCAGGTAAGGCGTCTGGCTGTAACAGGTTTTCATATAGTGAATCATTGGGGCGGAGTCCTCTGTACTGGGACTGCGAAAAACAGCCGAAGCGCCGTTTTTCAGTTCGATGGCTTTGGTTTGGTAAAGCATGACACACCTCCGTTTCTATTACATCAAAAAAGGGGGATAAGGAGCGTGCTCCTTATCCCCAAAATATGTACAGGAATTATGCTTTGTTGATGGAGCCGAACAGTTCCATTTTTTCTTTTACTTTTTCTTTGATTGCAGCAACGCCCGGTTTCAAAACTTTTCTTGGGTCGAAGCCTTTTGGCTGACGGTCTTTGTCTGCTTCAAAGTATTTGCGTACTTCAGCGGTGAATACGATCTGGCACTCGGTGTTTACGTTGATTTTGGAAACGCCCTTTGTGATAGCGTCTCTTACCATCTCGTCAGGAATGCCTGTGCCGCCATGCAGAACCAGTGGCATGGTGCCGGTCTTTTCCTGGATCTGAGCCAGCACGTCTAGGCGCAGACCTGGCCAGTTTTCAGGATATACACCGTGAATGTTGCCGATACCAGCAGCCAGCATATCAACATCCAGCTCGCAGATGCTTGCACATTCGTTTGGATCAGCGATTTCGCCGCCGCCCAGAACACCGTCTTCCTCGCCGCCGATTGCGCCTACTTCAGCTTCAACAGAAATGCCTTTGGAATGAGCCAGGGCAACGATTTCTTTGGTTTTCTCGATGTTTTCTTCGATGCCGTATTTGGAACCATCGAACATAACAGAGGAGAAGCCTTTTTCGATGCACTCTTTTGCTGCTTCGTAGCTGCCGTGGTCAAGATGCAACGCAACAGGAACGGTGATGTTCAGCTCTTTGAGCATACCGTTTACCATGCCGACGATGGTGCTGTAACCGCCCATGTATTTGCCTGCGCCTTCAGATACACCCAGGATAACAGGGGAGTTGTTTTCCTGTGCGGTTTCGAGGATTGCCTTTGTCCACTCGAGGTTGTTGATGTTAAAGTGACCTACCGCATACTTGCCAGCCTTTGCTTTGTCCAGCATTTCTTTTGCAGAAACTAACATATAAAATTCCTCCTTTTATCATGAAGCTTCCTGCCAGGAAAATCTTAGCAGGGTTCTTCCCATTTCTTCTATTATAAACAATTGCGAAAGGAAAATCAATGCAAAGGGAGATTTTTACCTCTTGCTGAAATTTTGCAAAGGTGCGTTTTGAGCGGCGGCTTTACAAAGGAAGGATAAAAATAGCCGTTCGACTGGTTTTTGTTGACTTTTCTATAAAAAGAGCATAAAATAAAAGTGGAGTATATTCAAATTGTACAGTTTTATAAAATACAAAGGAAAGCTGATAAGCGATCTATATCAACAGAAAGGATGATCCGCATGAACTATCTGGATACATATAAAATCTGGCAGTCGAAGAAACTGGAGGACCCTGATCTGATTGGAGAAATGGTGGAGATCGAGGGAAATGACAGGGAGATCAAGGAGCGCTTTATCAAGATGCTGGAATTTGGAACAGCAGGACTGCGCGGCATTTTGGGCGTTGGAACCAACCGTATGAATATTTACACGGTTGCACTGGCAACACAGGGCATGGCGGATTATGTAAAACAGCAGTATGAGCATCCAAGCGTTGCGATTGCTTACGACAGCCGCATCAAGAGCGACCTGTTTGCAAATGTGACCGCAAGGGTATTTGCGGCAAACGGCGTGAAGGCATACCTCTTCCGAGAACTGATGCCGACCCCGACCCTTTCCTTCGCAGTCAGAGAGCTGCATTGCAGCGCAGGCATCGTCATCACAGCAAGCCACAACCCATCTAAATACAATGGTTATAAGGCTTACGGCGACGACGGCTGCCAGCTGAATCCGCAGGCAGCGGCAAAGGTTTTGGAGCTTGCAGGAAAGACCGACATCTTTGACGGTGTGAAGAAGATTTCCCTTGAGGAAGGTCTGCGCACCGGCATGATCGAATATATTTCGGACGAACTGGTCGACAAATTCCTCGACCGCGTCTTTGAACTGCGTGTCAGCAAGGAACCGGTTGTAAAGAGCGACCTCAAGGTGGTCTATACACCGCTCAACGGAACCGGAAATAAGCTGGTTCGCCGCATCTTTGCCCGCATGGGCATCGAGAATGTAACGGTCGTTCCCGAACAGGAGCATCCTGACGGAAACTTTCCAACCTGCACCTATCCGAACCCGGAGGAAAAAGCAACCTTGCAGCTCGGCATTGAGCTGTGCAAAAAGCTGGACGGCGATTTGGTGGTTGCGACCGACCCTGATGCAGACCGCGTCGGCGTTGCAGTAAAACATAAAGGCGAATACGTCCTCCCGACCGGCAATGAAATCGGCGTGCTGATGCTGGATTACATCGCAAAACAGCGCATCGCACAAGGCACCATGCCAAAGAATCCGGTGGCGGTCAAATCCATCGTGTCCACCCCGTTGGCGGATGTGGTCGCAGAAAGCTACGGCATCCAGATGATCAATGTCCTGACTGGCTTTAAGTATATCGGCGAGCAGATCACACTGCTTCAGCAAAAAGGTGAAGAGGAACGTTTCCTGCTGGGATTTGAGGAAAGCTACGGTTATGTGACCGGAGGTCATGTCCGCGACAAGGACGCAGTCAACGGTTCAATGATCATCTGCGAGATGGCGGAATACTACAAGAAACAGGGTAAGACGCTCATCGACGCTCTGGAAGACATCTTTGCAAAATTTGGGGTCTATGCGGCAAAGGTCAAAGGCTATACCTTCGAGGGCACCGATGGCATGGAGAAGATGGCGAATATCATGAAAAACCTCCGCGAGAATCCGCCGAAGGAATTTGCAGGTTATCAGGTTTTGTCCAGCGCGGATTACCAGGTTTCCAAGAAAATTGACCTTGCAACCGGCAAAGAAAGCGCAATCGAACTGCCGAGCGCGAATGTTCTGGAATACAATCTGGAAAACAACCTCAAGGTGATCGTTCGTCCGTCCGGTACAGAGCCAAAGATCAAGGTATATTTGACCATCGTCACAAACGACCACGAGCAGATCGACACAATAGCACACAAGCTGTTTGCAGGTGCAGAAAGCTTTATGGCATAGGACAAAAAAGGATGAGGCATACAAGCTGCCTCATCCTTTTGCTGCTTTAGGGGGAAGATGCTGGGAATAGGGTGGATTTTACCATCCTCGCTTTGCTTCAGCACAAATTATGTATTGCATTTCAACCACAGCTTGCTATAATAAAAACAAGTACACACGTTTGTGTGCAATGAGGTGTTATATTTTCAGAAGGGAATGAGTGTTTTGAGAAGATCTTATGAGATGGATATGTGCAGCGGGCCGCTGCTGAGCAAGATCCTGATATTCGCAGTACCGTTGATGCTGTCAGGTATTTTGCAGCTGCTTTTTAATGCGGCGGACATCATTGTAGTCGGTCGCTTCAGCGGAAGCGAGGCGCTGGCGGCGGTCGGCTCCACCGGAGCACTGATTAACCTGATTATCAATCTGTTCATCGGTGTTTCGGTTGGTACAAACGTGGTAGCGGCGCGTTATTACGGTGCGCGTGATGCGGATGGCGTCAGCCAGACCGTACATACCGCAATGCTGTCTGCGATTGTCGGAGGAATCATTTTGATTTTTGCCGGAATCGCGCTTGCAAGACCGATGCTCGAATGGATGGGAACGCCGGCGGACGTCATCGACCAGTCGGCACTGTACATGAAGATTTATTTCGTGGGGATGCCGGCACTCATGGTCTATAACTTTGGCGCGTCGATCCTGCGTGCTATCGGTGACACCAAACGACCGCTGTACTTCTTGACAGTGGCAGGTGTTGTGAACGTAGTGTTCAACCTGTTTTTCGTTATCGTGCTGGATATGGGCGTTGCAGGCGTTGCGCTGGCGACAATTATTTCCCAGGCAATTTCAGCGGTTCTGATTCTGCTGTGTTTGATTAAAACCGAGGGTCCATGCCATCTGGAACTGAAGGAAATGAAAATCTATCCAGAGTGCTTTAAAGCAATGCTGCGAATCGGTTTGCCGGCAGGATTGCAGGGCTCGATTTTCAGCATCTCCAACGTGCTGATTCAATCCTCGGTCAATTCCTTTGGCTCACTTGTTATGGCAGGCAATACCGCGGCAGCGAATATCGAAGGCTTTGTCTATACCGCGATGAACTCGATTTACCAGACTTCGTTGAGCTTTACCAGCCAGAATATGGGCGCAAAACAGTTTAAGCGTGTGGATAAGGTGCTGGTAGAGTGTCTGCTGGTCGTTGCGACGGTCGGAATCGTGCTGGGCAACGGCGCATATCTTTTGGGTGACAAACTGCTGGGCATCTATTCCTCCGACCCGCAGGTAATCGAGTACGGCTTAATGCGAATGAGCATTGTCAGCGCAAGCTATTTCCTGTGCGGCATCATGGATGTGCTGGTCGGCAGTATCCGCGGCTTGGGTTATTCCATCATGCCGATGCTGGTTTCGCTGACCGGAGCGTGTCTGTTCCGCGTCATCTGGATCTTCACCATTTTCCAGGTGGAGAGAACGCTGTTCTGTCTGTATATTTCCTATCCGATTTCCTGGATTTTGACCGCAGGCATCCATCTGCTTTGCTACTTTATTGTCCGCAAAAAAGCGTTTAACAAGGCGATGCAGGCACAGGTGTAACCTGCTGTTTGTCCACAGCTTCGATTGATGATTAAAGAAAGGGCAGACCTCTGCAAAAAGAGGTCTGCCCTTTTCGGTTATAAAAAATGACGGCAGAGGGTATCTGCCGTCAGAAAGGGTTGCGTTTTATTGATGGGAATTTTGGAGCATATCACAGACAGCGTCAATGTTCACATTGTTGTCCTGCTCGTATTTTTCCTGTGTCAGCATTTTTTTGAACTGCGGAACGGTCATGACGATATTTTCGCCGCGCACATTGTTTAAGTACATTGGGACTTTGGATTTTGTGCTGGCAACGACGACAGCGGTATCAATTTTCAGATTGTAGATCTTGTTTTTGGAAGCAAGACGGCGGAACAGCTCCAGTTTTTTGTCCATCCCGATAACTGGATTGTCGAAGGTGATTTTCTTATCCTCCTCGGCGAAGATCCAACGGCTTTCCTTAAAATCGCCGTAGAAATCGCCCTGACCCTGCAAAGCGGTGACAAAGATCAGACCAAAAAATCCGACGAGCACAAAATCGATGGTTTGTGTTTGTCCCTCAAATTCCAACTGCACGTTTTCAAGCACTTTAAACTTGCGGGTGCGCGCGAATCGTTTCAGGATGGAGCGAACCGTCTGTTTGCCGTAGACACCCTTGGAAAAACGGATGAGTTTGAGCAGATACAGTCCCAAAATGACGGCGATGATCAGCGCGAGGGAAAAACAAATCATAAAAAAGTAGTTCATATGGCAGACTCCTTCTTCAAAAAATGATTCCCAAACAGAACTTGCTGGGCAAGATTGCCCAGCCGTTTGGAAAAATAAAGATAAAATCATTGTATCATAAGAGTGAATTTTCGTAAATAGGACAGTGCCGCAGTTTTGGGCAAAATCAAATATTTGTGATCTTGTGAACGGCAAATGATATAGACAAAGCCAATCTGTAAACTTTGGGCAAAAGCACAGAGGAGCCCTTGACAGTTTTTTTGTTATCCATTATCATTTGAAACAGAAAAATGTTTGCAGGCTGCAAACAGAAAGGTGGAACAGAGAGCGATGCTTCGTTTTTATAAAAAGTGGATCAGTCTTGTGCTGGCGGCAATTTTCTGCGTCGGAACCTTTGCAGGATGCAGCGCGCTGGATACCTCATTGCCTCCACAGGAAACACAGCAGAAATCAAAACAAACAAAATCCAAAAAGAAAACGGATCCTCAAAAAGCCATAGAGCAGATCTATGCTTCGTTGGGTAAACGCTCTGGACTAATAGAGCCGACGCCGGAGGAGATAGAGAGAATCGGTTTTGATATGGAGAATATTTCGCAGGCGTATGTGCGCTATGTTGAGACCGATTTTGGCGCAGACGATGTGTATATCTTTTTGCCAAAGGACGGCGAGGATGAAGAGGGAACCTCCTATCGGGACAAGGTCTTGGCTGATTTGCGAGAGCGCAAAGAGGAAAGAATGAAGGAATTTGAAAATTACGATGTGTATAACTCGACCTCCATTGCGGCAAACGCGGTTATTTTTGAGCGCGGCAGCTATGTGGTGATGCTGATGCTGGAGGACAACGATTCAGCAAGGCGCATTGTTGAGCGGTACATTCCAGAAAGATTGAATCTTTCATAAAACTTTTTGGCAGAGAGTGTTTTTATCTTCGCGCAGCTTCTTTGATGAAGCGAATATTTGCACAACAAAAAACTGACCCACCGAAAGACATGGGATTTTCCCTGCTTTCGGCGGGTCAGCTTTTGTTTCGGTGGATTTGTTTTTGCTTGGACGAGAGATACACACAACGCAAAGCATGTTGTGACACAAAAGCAAAAGTGCGACTTGCACTTAACCGACAACGCGAATTGTGTCCAGATTCAAGCTGGCGCGAAACAGGGTGCAGGCTCAGCTTGCCAGATTCAAGCTGGCTATTCGTCAAGCTTGAGGACTGCCATAAATGCCTCCTGCGGAACCTCCACAGAACCCAGCTGGCGCATACGCTTCTTGCCTTCCTTCTGCTTCTCCAGCAGCTTCTTTTTACGGGAGATGTCGCCGCCGTAGCACTTGGCAAGAACGTCCTTGCGGAACGCCTTGACCGTTTCGCGCGCGATGATCTTGCCGCCGACTGCCGCCTGAATCGGAACCTCAAACATCTGACGCGGAATGTTTTCCTTGAGCTTCTCTGCCATTTTTCTTGCACGGGAGTAAGCGCGGTCGGCATGAACAATGAACGAAAGCGCGTCAACAACATCGCCGCTGATCATGATGTCCAGCTTGACCAGCTTGGAAGAACGGTAGCCTGCCAATTCATAGTCGAAGGAGGCATAACCCTTGGTGCGGGATTTGAGTGCGTCAAAAAAGTCGTAGACAATTTCGTTGAGCGGCAGCTCGTAGTGCAGTTCGACGCGGTCGGTGTCCAGATATTTGGTGTCCTTGTAGGTGCCGCGGCGCTCCTGACAAAGCTCCATGATGGTGCCGATGTAGGAAGCCGGTGCAAAGATGCTTGCTTTGACGAAAGGCTCCTCCGCAGTCTCGATGTCCGATGGGTCAGGATAGTTGGTCGGGTTGTCGATCATCATGGTGGTGCCGTCGGTCAGGTGGAGCTTGTAGATAACGCTGGGGGCTGTGGTGATCAGGTCGAGGTTAAATTCCCGTTCCAGACGCTCCTGAATAATTTCCATGTGAAGCAGTCCTAAGAATCCGCAGCGGAAACCAAAGCCTAACGCCTTGGAGGTCTCCGGTTCAAAGGAGAGGGAAGCGTCATTCAGCTGCAACTTTTCCAGAGCGTCCCGCAAATCAGGATATTTCGCACCGTCGGCAGGATAAATGCCGCAGAATACCATCGGATTGACCTGACGGTAGCCGTCAAGCGGTTTTGGCGCAGGATTGTCCACGCGGGTAACGGTGTCGCCGACAACGGTATCCCTGACGCTCTTGATGCTTGCGGTGATGTAGCCTACCTCGCCGGCGGATAAACCGTCGGACGGCACTAAGGTGGTGGCGCCCATGTAGCCTACCTCCACTGTGTGGAACTGTGCGCCGGTCGCCATCATTAAGATGTCATCGCCGGGACGGACGGTGCCCTGCATGACGCGGATATAAACGATAACGCCCTTGTAGCTGTCATAGTAAGAGTCGAAAATCAGTGCCTGCAATGGAGCGTTTGGATCACCGGTCGGAGCTGGAATATCGGTAACGATGCGTTCCAGAACGTCCTCTACGTTGAGTCCGGTCTTTGCCGAAACACGCGGTGCATCCAGCGCAGGAATACCGATGATGTCCTCGATTTCGTGACAGACCATGTCGGGATTTGCGCTTGGGAGGTCGATTTTGTTGACGACCGGAACGACCTCCAGATTGTGTTCGACAGCAAGATAGGTGTTTGCAAGGGTCTGTGCCTCGATGCCCTGCGAAGCGTCTACCACCAGCAGCGCGCCTTCACAGGCTGCCAGCGAACGGGAAACCTCATAGTTGAAGTCGACGTGCCCAGGGGTGTCGATGAGGTTAAAATCATAGGTGTTTCCATCCTTGGCGGTGTATTGCACTTTGACAGCACGCGCTTTGATGGTGATACCTCTTTCACGTTCCAGATCCATGTTGTCCAGAAGCTGATTCTCCATCTCGCGCAGGGAAATCGCCTGTGTTTTTTCCAGAATACGGTCGGCAAGGGTGGATTTGCCGTGGTCGATATGGGCGATGATGCAGAAATTGCGGATACGGCTGATATCCTTGAGCTGATTGTCTGCCATAGGTTCTCACCTTTCTATCTGAATTGAATGGTTTATAAAGTGAATGGATAATAATTTATTATAGCATAGACAAGCGGGTTTGAGCAACGGAAAAGTTTTTGATTTGTGCGTCAAAATACTTTAGAAAAGATAGGACAAACAGCCCGTCAAACCATCATACAGCGGGAAATGGGTCATTGCCGTCATCGAGCGGCATGGAGGAAACGACGTTGTGATAAAAGCCGCCGAGAACGCCATGAAAATTTTCCTTCCATGGTTTGTTCCTGCCGTAGTAATGGATAATGGCGGTGTGCTGGCGCACCCAGTCAACATCAAGCTGCCGGTCTTTTGGAAGATGCATATTTTTCAGGTGCAGATACTTTTCGCCAAGATTGTAAATGAGGGGGTCTAAGAAGATGATGCGGTCGGTATACAAGGCGTTGAGAACATCCTGGTCGGGCAGCAGCAGGGAATTTTTGTGCTCTGCAATAAAGTCGAATACCTGCTGCGTGCTTTGTTCGGTGCGCAGAAGCGAAAGATTCATCATCATCACGCCGGAATTGATATATTTTGACTGCGCGGAAAGATTTAAACGGAGGCGGTTGAACTCCTGAAAGCTGCGGCTTTCAATGTGGGAGGCTGCTGCAAACAGATGGTCTTTAAAGTCGATGCTGTAAAGCGCACGCAGAGAATTGATAACGATGATGTCGGGGTCGAGGTAGAGGATGCGGTCGAGATTTTTCGGGAGATACTGCGCGGCAAAGATGCGGTAGTACATTTCGGTCGGATAGCGGTCGGAAACAGGCGCATTTTCAAGAAGGTCATTGGAAAGACGCACATCCACCAGATTGGTTCGGGGAAGAAGAGAGCCAAGTGCGGCAAAATCCTCCGCGGTCAGGCTGTTGTGCGCAATATAAACGGTGAACACGCCGTCCATGTCCGATTGGGATAAAGAGTACAGCATGGTGCTCAGCACCTTGAGGTAGCTGCGGTTTAAGGTGACCAGAATATTGTATTGAAACATCTGTGACATAAAAAGCCTCCTAGCTGTTTTGTGAAGCGGGTTCGCTTTCCTGAAACACCTGCAAAAAGCTCTTTGCTGAGGCGCTTAGATAACTGCCCTTTTTGCAGATGGCGGCAATGCGCGTCTTGAGCCTTTCTTCGGCGATTTCCCGAAAAATGATGTTGTGATGGGGCATGATGCGGTATGCCGACTGTGGAACGACCGCAATACCGAGTCCTGCTTCCGCCCACATCATGGCGGTACGCGCGTCATCGGCAACACAGAAAATTTGCGGCGCAATGCCCGACTGTTGAAAAGCGTCGAGCAGCAAAGACTCAAAACGGCGGTAAAGGATCAGGGGTGCGCCGTCAAGGAAATCCAATGTCAGTTTTTCGATGGTTCGACCGCGCATATCGGCAGGAAAAAGGTTTCTCGCACCGGCGGCGATCATCGGTTCCTCATGCAGATAAAAGCAGTCAACGTGCTCGTTGTGAAACGGCGTGCGAACCACAGCAAGCTCGATCATGCCCGATTCCAACATTTCGAGCAGTTCAAAGGTGTTGCCCTCGTGAACGGCAAAGCTGATCTGCCCAAAGCGTCGGTGAAATTCGGGGATGCGCCAGTCGAGCAGCGAAGCGCCGGAGGAGGACACCGTCCCAATGTGCAGGGTGCCGCGGAAGCCCGAAGCCATGCCGAGCAGTTCCTTTTTGGTCAGTTCCGTCAAGGCAAGGATGTTCTGCGCGCGCTTGTAGAGGGTGCGTCCGGCTTCGGTCAGGGTGATGCTGCGCGGGCCGCGCTGAACCAGTTGGATGCCCAGTTCCTCCTCCAAAAGCTTGAGCTGATAGCTCAGCGGCGGCTGCGAAAGATGGAGCTTTTTGGCAGCGGCGCTGATACTGCCTTCTTCGACGATGGTGGTGAAATATAACAGCTGACGCACATCCATCCGAAAAACCTCCTTTTTAGAAAGTATATAAAAAAACTATGAAAACCATAGAAATAAAATATATTTTATTTGGCAGAAAATGTGATATAATCATACCATGCGGTTATCAATGATGCAACGGAGGAAATGAGAATAGAATGTTAAAGTTTATAAAGTATCTAAAACAGTTTCGCAAAGAAGTTTTTATCGGTCCGGTCTTTAAACTGACCGAGGCAATTTTTGAGCTGATCGTTCCGCTGGTTATGGCAAAAATCATCGACATAGGCATTGCCAACGGCGACAAGGCTTATGTTCTGAAGATGGGCGGCGTCATGGTGCTGCTGGGACTGGTGGGTCTTGGCTGTGCGCTCATCTGCCAATACTGCGCGGCAAAAGCGAGCCAGGGCTTTGGAACGGTGGTCCGCTCAGAGATGTTCCGCCACATCAACAGCCTTTCCCATGGGGAAATCGACCAGATCGGCACGCCGTCGCTGATTACCCGCATCACCAACGACGTCAACCAGCTTCAGCTGGCGGTGGCAATGCTCATCCGTCTGGTCGTGCGCGCGCCGTTTTTGGTCATTGGTGCAACAGTGATGGCGGTCGCGATTGACTGGAAGCTTGCGTGTATCTTTTTTATCGCATCTCCCTTGGTGGCATTAGCATTGTATCTGGTGATGAGCCGCTCGGTACCGTTTTACCGCATCATCCAGCGCAAGCTTGACCGCATTTCGCTGATTACAAGGGAAAATCTTTCAGGTGTGCGCGTTATCCGCGCCTTTTCCAGACAGCAGCAGGAAAAGGAACGCTTTTTAGAAGCCAGCACCGACCAGATGGAGATCTCCATCGCGGTAGGAAAGATTTCCGCCCTGCTCAATCCTTTGACGAGCACGGTGATCAATCTGGCAATCGTTGCAGTTGTATGGTTCGGCGGTTTTCGCGTCAATGTGGGCGGCATGACGCAGGGCGAGGTCATTGCGTTTGTTAACTACCTCAACCAGATTTTGGTTGCGATGATCGTTGTCGCAAATCTGGTGGTGATCTTTACAAAGGCGGCAGCTTCTGCGTCGCGTGTCAATGAGGTGCTGGAGATGGAGCCTTCCATCATCAGCAAGACCGTTACGCCGGTGCAGGAAAAGGAGAATGCACCGAAGCTTTCCTTTGACGCGGTGGATTTTGCTTATCCCGACGCGGGCGACTATTCGCTGACGGGAATTTCGTTTGAAGCGGCAAAGGGACAGACGGTCGGCATCATCGGCGGTACAGGCTGCGGCAAATCCACGCTGGTCAACCTGATCCCGCGTTTTTATGAGGTTTCCAATGGCGCGGTCAAGGTAGACGGAGTGGACGTCAGGGAATATCCGCTTTCACAGCTGAGAGGAAAAATCGGAATCGTACCGCAGAAGGCAGTTTTGTTCTCGGGAACCCTGCGCAAAAATATGCAGTGGCACCATGAAGACGCAACCGATGAAGAGATCTGGGAAGCGCTCGAAGTAGCGCAGGCAGCGGAATTTGTCCGCAAGATGCCGGACGGATTGGACACCATGATTTTGCAGGGAGGAAAAAATCTTTCGGGCGGACAAAAGCAGCGTCTGACCATTGCAAGGGCGCTGGTTGGTTCACCGGAAATTTTGATTTTGGACGACAGCGCAAGCGCGCTGGACTTTGCGACCGACGCGGCACTGCGGCAGGCAATCGCAAGGTTTTGTTCAGAACGGGAAAATGGTGTTACCGTTCTGATTATTTCGCAGCGCGCGAATACGGTGCGCTATGCGGATAAAATCGTGGTTTTGGACGACGGCAAGACGGTCGGCATCGGTACGCATGAACAGCTGTTGGAAAGCTGTGAGGAGTACAGGGAGATTTACTGGTCCCAGAACGAAATGGAAGGGGCGCGCGAATAATGGATATGGAAAAAAGAAGCGACATTTTAAAACGAATCCTCAGCTTTGCAAAGCCGCATCTGTGGTACCTTGCGGCGGCGCTTGTAAGCGCACTGCTGAGTGTTTCGCTCACATTGTATGCACCGATTTTGATAGGCAGGGGCATCGACGAGATTTTAGAGCCTGGCAAGGTCTATTTTGACAACCTCAAACCGATTTTGATAGGGCTGATCGCTGTCGCTATTTTGGCGGCGCTGTTCCAGTGGCTGATGACGCTGTGTACCAATATGGTCACCTACAAAACCGTCCGCGACCTGCGCGTAGCGGTGTTCAATAAGGTGGAGGAAATTCCGCTTTCCCGCATTGACAGCCGTTCCCATGGCGATATCATCAGCCGTATCATCAATGACATTGATTCGGTGTCCGACGGCCTATTGCAGGGCTTTTCACAGCTGTTCACCGGCATCATTACGATTGCGATTACATTGGGATATATGCTGTCCCTCAATTTTAAAGTAGGACTGGTCGTGGTGGTTCTGACCCCGTTGTCCTTGTTTGTAGCGTCGTTCATTGCAAAACATTCCTTCGATATGTTCCGCCGTCAAAGCGCCGTCAAGGGTCAGCTCAGCGGCTATATTGAGGAATTGGTCGGCAACCAGAAGGTAGTCAAGGCTTTCGGCTATGAGGAGCGCGCACAGGGTGAGTTTGACACGATCAACCACCAGTTGTATGAGGTGGGTGTCAAAGCGCAGTTTTATTCTTCGCTGACAAACCCGTGTACCCGTTTTGTCAACGGCGTGGTATATGCGGCGGTCGCTATTTTTGGCGCGCTCAGCTGTATCGCAGGCGGATTCTCGGTGGGTGCGCTGTCCAGCTTTTTGACCTACGCAAACCAGTACACCAAACCGTTTAACGAAATTTCCGGCGTTGTCACCGAATTGCAGACCGCGCTTGCAAGCGCAAAGAGGGTGTTTGCGGTGATTGACGAGCCGGCGGAAGAACCGGACGCCGCGGACGCACAATATCCGCAGAACTGTGAGGGTCAGATCGAAATTGACCACGTTCATTTTTCCTATGATGCGGCAAAACCGCTCATTCAGGACTTTAATTTAAAGGTACAGCCAGGTCAGCGCATTGCGCTCGTCGGTCCGACCGGCTGCGGCAAAACAACCATGATCAATCTGCTGATGCGCTTTTACGACACCGATTCCGGCGAGATCCGCGTGGACGGACAGCCGGTAAAGCAGATTGGCAGAAACGCGCTGCGTTCGCTGTACGGCATGGTTTTGCAGGACACATGGATGTTTAAAGGCTCGGTGCGCGAAAATATCGCTTACGGCAAGCCGGACGCCACCGATGAAGAGGTCATCGCGGCGGCAAAAGCAGCATATGCACACAGTTTTATCATGCGTCTGCCGCAGGGTTATGATACGATTCTTACGGAGGACGGCGGAAATATTTCGCAGGGACAAAAGCAGCTGCTTTGCATCGCACGTGCGATGCTGACCAAGCCTTCGATGCTGATTCTGGACGAGGCGACCTCCAACATCGACACCCGAACCGAAATCAAGATTCAAAAGGCGTTTGGCGAAATGATGAAGGGTCATACCAGCTTCGTGGTTGCACACCGCCTGTCCACCATTCGGGAATCGGACTGCATCCTTGTCATGAAAGACGGACAGATCATTGAACAGGGTACGCACGAGCAGCTGCTCAAGCAGAAAGGTTTTTACCATCAGCTGTATTACAGCCAGTTTGTACAAACGGCTTCATAATTAAAGGAGGAACAGAACATGAATAAAAGAAGAAAAGCAGACCTTTTCGGCTGTATTGGCTGGTCTGTGATTGCAGTTATCAACGCGCTCATGTTTGTATATAATCTCATCAGCGGGGAAGAAAGCACCTTGGTGCTTGTGCTGGAACCGATCATCGTGATACTCGCCCTTGCAATCGCAGGCAAGAATCTTTGGGACTACAAAAAACATGGAGAAGAAGAGAAATAAATTTTTATACTGGTGAAATTTCACAGAAATTTGGTTTGTTTTTACTTTGACAAACTAAAGTCTTGTAGCGGACAGAATTTTGTGGTATAGTGGCAGGTAGAAATGATTTTCCGCGGAAAATCTGTGAGCGAATCAAGCTATGATGAGGGGAGAGGGATACTTTGCATTTAAACCCAGAAAAAGAAGTGATCGTAATAGGACATAAGAGTCCAGATACCGACTCCATCTGTTCTGCGATTGCTTATGCAAATCTCAAACAAAAAATCACCAGTAAAAAATATACGCCAAAACGTGCCGGAGATGTCAACAAGGAAACTGCTTTTGCACTGGATTACTTCAATGTGCCGCAGCCGGAATTTTTGCAGGACGTCCGCACCAGAGTTTCCGATATGGAAATCAAGGAAGTGCCGTCGATCGACGGCAAAATTTCCATTAAACAGGCGTACAGCATGATGAAGGAACAGGGGGCAAGCACCCTTTGCATCACCGGAGAAAGCGGCGAGCCGCAGGGCATCATCACCATGTCCAATATCGCTGCGTCCGATATGGATGTGTACGATAATCACATCGTTTCCAAGGCAAAGACACCGTATGAAAATATTGTAAAGGTGTTGGATGCAAAGGTTTTTTGCGGCGATATCAGCGGCTGTTTTGAACAGGGCAGAGTGACGATTGCGGCAAACACACCGGAGCTGATGGTGGATTACGTTGCCCAAAACGATATGGTCATCGTCGGCAACCGCTTTGAGTCGCAGTTCTTCTCGGTAGAGATCGGCGCTTCCTGCATCATTTTGTGCACCAATTCCGAGCCGAACGACACCATCATCGAGCGTGCAAAGAAGAAGGGCTGTATTGTTTTGTCAAGCCCATATGATTCCTATACCGTTGCACGACTGATCAACCAGAGTATGCCGGTTGACTTCTTCATGACAGCGCACAACCTGCTGTCCTTCTCGCTGGATGATTATACAGACGACGTGAAGGAAGTTATGGCAAAAGAACGCCATCGTTATTTCCCTGTTCTGGATCAGGACGGACGTTATATCGGTCAGATTTCCAAACGTTCCTTCTTAGCGGCAGAGAAAAAACAGTTGATTCTGGTGGACCACAACGAAAAGAATCAGGCGGTAGAGGGCATTGAAAGCGCAGATATTCTGGAGGTCGTTGACCACCATCGTCTGGGCGGTCTGGAAAGTATCAATCCAGTATTTTTCCGCAATCAGCCGCTCGGCTGCACCGCGACCATCGTTTACCAGCTGTACCGTGAAAACGGCGTGGAAATTGAACGCAGTATTGCAGGCTTGCTTTGCTCGGCTATTTTGTCTGATACCCTGATGTTCCGTTCGCCAACCTGCACAGAGGTAGACTGCGAAGCCGCAAACGCTTTGGCAGAGATTGCAGGAATCGACATTCCGCAGTACGCACAGCAGATGTTTGAGGCAGGCAGCGACCTGTCCTCCCGTTCGACCGAGGAGATTTTCTATCAGGATTACAAGACCTTCTCGACAGCCGGCGCAAACTTTGGCGTAGGACAGATCACCTCCGTCAGCGAGTCGGGACTGCGTCAGCAGATTCCTGCATTGCAGGCATTTATGAAAGAAAAGGTGGAGAAAGACCCTGATACCATGCTGTTCTTCCTGCTGACCAACATCATCGAGGAAAGCAGTATCGTACTTTGCTGCGGCGGACAGTCGGAGGAGATCCTCAAACAGTCCAACCACCTCGAACAGATTCCGGCGGACGGTCTGCTGGTTCCAGGTATGGTTTCCAGAAAGAAACAGTTCCTGCCGTCCATCATTGCGACTTTGCAGCAATAAAGGCTGTGATTATAGTTTCATTTGAAAATTGGTTTTGTACGGCACAGCCCTGAGAAGGAAACTCCGTTTCCTTCTCCCGAGCTTGCTACTTATAGTCTGATTTAGAAACTGGCTTTGTACTTCACCGAATGAGATGGCTTGAAAAAAGAGCTTAGTCAGGCTTGACAGAACCCAAACAGCCTGTTATACTGACTGAGGATTAAAAGACCGAAAGGTGAGTGAAAAAATATGCGCAAATTTTCCTGCTAACATTTTTGAGGGAAACGATCGAAAAAGTCACACAATCAAGGTGGCTTTGGACGGTGTTGCCCTGCGGCGGGAAAAAGAGTTTGCACATATTTTTCGGAAAATAGAAAAGCTGTGGGACAGCTGTCATTTTTTGGATGACAGTCTATGCCTTTGAGCAGTGCGTGTTCTGAAATTTGAGGTGCGGCAGGATTTCCTGCTGCACCTTATTTTATTTTTCAGGGGTGAACGCTGATGTCAATGATTTCTATTTCCAATCTGACCTTTTGCTATGAGGGCAGTTATGAACCTGTTTTTGAAAATATTTCTGTCAATCTGGACACCGACTGGCATCTGGGACTGACCGGACGCAACGGCAGAGGAAAGACCACCCTGCTGCGTCTGCTGCTCGGCTCGCAGGGAAAAGCGTATGGACTAAGGGAATATCAGGGCAGCGTGCAGTCGCAGGCGGCTTTCTGTTATTTTCCGGCGCCAGTCGAGCATCCCGAATGGCTGTCGCTGGAGGTGGTGCAGCAGCTGTGCCCGCACTGCCCCGAGTGGAGGATCAAAAAAGAGCTGTCGCTGCTCGAATTGGACGAGGATGCCTTGTGGCGACCGTTTGAGACCCTTTCGGGCGGCGAACAAACGAAGCTACAGCTGGCGGCGCTGTTTTTGCAGGAGGGCTCTTTTCCGCTGATTGACGAGCCGACCAATCATCTGGATGCCCAAAGCAGACAGACGGTTGCCCAATATCTGCGCCGTCAAAAGGGTTTTCTGCTGGTATCGCACGACAGAGCGTTTCTGGACGGCTGTGTGGATCATATCATGTCGCTGGACAGAACCGAGATCCAGCTGCGAAAAGGGAATTTTACCGGCTGGTATCAGGACTATCTGACGCGTGTGCAGTCTGAAAGGGAACAGAACATGAGGCTGCGCAAGGAAATCGGCAGATTGGAGCAAGCCGCCCGTCGCACTGCGCAGTGGTCGGACAAGGTGGAGAGCAGCAAAATTGGAGAAGGACCTTGCGACAGGGGATATGTCGGTCATATGGCAGCCAAAATGATGAAGCGCTCTAAATCCATTGAAGCCCGCCGAAACGAGGCAGCAGAGGAAAAAAAGAAGCTGCTCAAAAATGTGGAAAATGTGGGTGGATTAAAGTTCCAGCCGCTCCAGCATTTTGCCAAACGTCTGGTGGAAACGCAGGAGCTTTCGGTCTGCTATGACGGCAGGGAACTGTTTTATCCGCTGACTTTTTCGGTGGAGCAGGGGGAAAAGGTGTGCCTGCGCGGAAAAAACGGCTGCGGCAAAACCAGCCTGCTTCGTTTGCTGCAAGGGGAAGATCTTGATTATACCGGCGTTTTGCACATTGCATCCGGGATGAAAATTTCGGTGGTGTCGCAGGATACCACACACCTGCGCGGCAGCTTGCAGGAATATCTGGACAAGTGCGGAGTGGAGCAAAGCCTTTGTATGTCGATTCTGCGCAACCTCGGATTTGAGCGCCGGCAGTTTGAAATCCCGATGGAGCAGTACAGCCAGGGACAAAAGAAAAAGGTGCTGATTGCGCGCAGCCTTTCCCAGCAGGCGCATCTGTACCTTTGGGATGAGCCGCTCAACTATATTGACATTTTTTCGAGGATACAGCTTGAAAAGCTGATCAAGGAGTATGACGCGACGGTTTTGTTTGTTGAGCATGATTTGCAGTTTTGCGAGAACGTCGCTACCAAGTCGCTGGAGATTTTGCGCTGTATGGAGTAATTTTGTCATCCGCTATCGCAGCCTTACAGCAGTGAACAACCGAGCAGAAGCAATTTTGTAAAAAAGCGTCAGCAGATTCCCTGCTGACGCTTTTGGTTTTCATTCAATTTAGGACGGTGCAGATTGATTTTTTGATTTTTCGTTTCGAATCTTGCGGCTGGAAAGGCAGACAAACAAAAGAAATCCCAAGACAGAAAAGAGTATCCGTCCTTTGGTATCAATTTTCATGATAACATAACTGAGATGGGCTGCGATATCTAGCGGCAGAAAGGAAGTAAAAACGTGAACAGTCAGCAGGATGGCTGCGGTCAGATATACGATTAAGAAGCCGAACGCCAAAACAAACAGGATTCTTTCTGCTGCCTGATGCAGCGACACTCTGCTTTTGCAAAGAACAAGCTGTCCAAACAAATACCCTCCGAAAAAATAAGCTGCCGGAAAGAAATAAAACCAGTAGAAGATAATCCGGTAATAGGTAAAGGTTTCTGTTACTTCCTGCTGAGCCTGCCCGTAACCCAGCAGAAGAATCAGATCAATCACAAACAAAATCAGGAAAAGGCGGTTGCTTTTTTTCATACGACCCCTCTTTTCATCACAACATTCCTCTTTAACAAAAGTACTACAACATTATGAAAATGTCAATGGCGTCTGTTAGTAAAGCGGTACCTTGTTGTGCCATGACAGTGCGGCAGAAAAACCAAAGCAGGATGTAATAAAAAATTTGGAGAAGGCTGCTGGGGTCGGAACGATTTTCACAAAATGGCTGACTTTTCATATTCTGAAAAAGAAGAGCTTTTTATAACCTCTCTATTTTTGGACAGAAGGTGATGCAAAGATGAACAACAATCAGAACAATTCCTGTACATCCCGCAATATGTCGCGTGCGACAGCGGACACACCGCAAATTTTGCCGAGTTTCCCTGATGTGGAAGGAGGCAGCGCGGCATATCCAGACAATGACCGTCCGCAGACACTGCCAATCTTCCCCGATGTGGAGGGCGGCGAACCGGCATATCCAGACAACGACTATCCGCAGACGCTGCCAAGTTTTCCATCCATAGAAGGCGGAATGCCTGCCACACCGACGCCGGTTCCGCCGACCAACAGCCAGCCGAGCGTCCCATCGCAGAGATGCTGCCGCGTGCGGTTTTTCCACGCAGCGCCGCAGGCAGGACCTGTCAATGTGAACGTAGGATTCCAGCGCGTGGCAAGCAATCTGGCGTTCGGCAATTTTTCCGCATATTACTGCTTCAATGAGGGCTTTTGGACGGTGAACGTCATGAACGCCCGCACCAACCGCACCAATCTTCTGCGCACGACCATTTCGCTCAACGCAGGGGAAACACTGACTTTCGCTATCGTCAACAACGCCTCCACCGGTGCGCTGGAACTGGTGCGCATCAGCGATACGGTCTGCTCCAATGCCCTTGGAAATTTTGCCTGCATCCGCATGGCGAACCTTCTGCTCGGCGATACCGCATTGGATATGCTGATGCAGGACGGCAGAGTGCTGTTCTCGGATGTGCGCTACAAGGAAAATACCATGTCGCGCAGACTGCGTTCCGGCAGATATAATTTCTTCATCGCCAATACCCCCAGCCGTATTCAGCCGCGCATTGTGGATGTGGAAATGGATGGCGGCGTCTACCGCGTTAGCGACCGCTATATCCCAGGATACGGCGAGCTTGACCTTGTGACTGCGCTTTCCTTGCAGGTGTGCCGCGGCATGATGTATACCGTTTATATCATCGGACAGCAAAACACCGACGAGATACAGGTCGTTGTGACAGAGAACCGATAACATTAAAAAAGAGAGGCTTTGCCTCTCTTTTTTTGATGGGCGCTAAAACATAAGTATCATAGGATGCACAGGAAAAATACGTTTCACCCCCCACGTTTACGGCGCGGACAAAAGATTCTGCTTATTGACAGATTGCTTTTTTTATGTCAATCTAAACAGGAATCAATTTTTTATAAAAGGAGGTAGCAATGTGCCTGTAAAAACCAAAGACGTTGTTGAACAGGGGATGAAGCAGGTGTTTTTGCCGGCAATCATCATGATTTTTGCGGCGCAGCTCAATCTCAACCTGCTCATCAATGGCTTTAAGATTTCTCTGGCGGTGATCTGCCTGCCGATTTTTATGTTTTTGTTTGAGGATTTTTTGGCGGTTCCGGTTACCTTGATAACAGCTCCTGGTATTTTGGTGATGCGGTGTTTGATCGAATGGCTGACCACCGGTACTTCGTTTGTGTCAGCAGCAGAAAACTATGCGCCGGAAATGGTGTTTTATCTGTGCTACGGCGGCTTGTTCGCACTGTACACCCATTTTATAAAGCTCGACCATTTCAGCGGGGTGCGCCTGCTGCCGCTGGTTGCGGTGGATATGATATCCAATATTGCGGAACTATTGGTGCGCACCGGCGGAGGAGCATTTCATCGGGAGGTTTTGCTGCGGCTGCTGATTGTCGGCGTGGGCAGGACAGCGCTTGCCGCAGTTTGTTTAGCGGCATTTGACGCATACGGACTGTTTATCCTGCGAAAGGATGAGCGTCTGCGTTACCGCAGACTGCTGCTGCTGACCTCGCAGCTGAAAAGCGAGATGATTTGGATGAACAAAAACACCTCCCACATTGAGGAAACGATGGCAGTTTCGTATAGCCTGTACAATGATTTAAACGGGATAGACCATCCGCTCGCAAAAGAAGCGGCGCAAAAGGCTCTGACGGTGGCAAAGGATATTCACGAGGTCAAAAAAGAATACTATCTGATTATGAACGGCATTTCGGATGCGCTCAGCACCGATCAGGAAGAAAACGGGATGTGGATGAAAAACGTTTTTGAAATGATGCAGGAAAGTGCGCGCCATCTTTTTGGAAATAACGGACAGAACATCAAAATCGACATTCAGCTGGAAAAAAACTTTTATACGGACAAGCATTATTATCTGATGTCGGTGCTGCGCAACCTCATCAATAATGCGGCGGAAGCCGCAGGAGAGCATCATGCGCGCATTGTGCTTTCGGAAAGGGAAGAGGACGGAAACTGTGTGATCCGCGTGCACGATGACTGCGGCGGAATCGACGAGGAATATCTGCCGACCATCTTTGAACCGGGTTTTTCTACGAAAATCAATTTTGAAACGGGTCAGGTCAGCCGAGGTTTGGGACTGAGCTTGGTGAAGGATATTGTGGAATCGCAGCTGGGCGGCAGCATTGCAGTTGCATCGGAAAACGGCTGCACCGATTTTGTGATTCGAATTCCAAAGAAAAATCTGGAAGCGGCGGCATAAGATTTTGCACAGAGAAACGGAGGTTAACATGAAGATTTATTTGATTGATGATGATGCAAACATCTGCAACATTTTAAAGATTATCATTCAGCAGAAAAAATTGGGCGAGGTCTGCGGAACAGCCTCCAACGGAGTGGATGCGATGGAGGATCTGGAGTATGTGAAGCCAGACATTGTCATCGTCGATCTGCTTATGCCGATTATGGACGGCATCAACTTTGTGAAAAAGGCAAAGGAGCAGTATCCTGACATCAGCTATGTCATGCTCTCGCAGGTCAGCAGCAAAGAAATGATCAGTCAGGCGTACGAGTGCGGCGTGACCTTTTTTATCCAAAAACCGGTCAACAGTGTGGAGGTGGTTCGTGTACTGACGAATATGATAGATTCCATTCAGATGCGCCGCACCTTTAACCAGATGCAGTCGCTCTTTTTAAAAGATTCACCTGCCGGAACACAGCCGTCTGCGGCAGTTCCCCAGTTGTACCCGACGGGGGAGAGAGCCGCACAGCCGGAAGAAAAACAGCATATCAAGCGGCTGCGGGCAATTTTGCAGCGCTTGGGAATCCTTGGTGAAAGCGGAAGCGCCGACATTATCACACTGGTGGATTATATGGTGGAGCATGGCGCAGAATCCGGTAAGTTTACCGTTTCGGAGTTGTGCAACCGTTTTAGTCCAAATAATGCAAAGTCGATGGAACAGCGCATCCGCCGTGCAGTTAACGCAGGGCTGAGCAATCTTGCCAACATGGGAATCGAGGATTACTCCAACAGCACCTTCCACGATTTTGCAGGCTCGGTATACAGCTTTGAGCAGATACGAAAGGAAATGGACTACATCAGGGGAAAATCCGACAACCATGGAAAGGTTTCGCTGAAAAACTTTTTGAATACACTGGTTTTCCTTTGTACAAACTAACCGGATTGAATCTGGACACAATTCGCGTTGTCGGTTAAGTGCGAATTTGTAACCCTCGCTCTCGCGTAGGTCGCTCAGCTTCCGGCTTCGCTCGTTGGAGCAAAAATAAAGTTTTACTCAATTTTTTTCAAAAAATTGTCCAGTCCAGAGTGAAACTCTGGTCGCTCATCGCAATGAGCGAAACACTTTTATCGTCAGGCGCTCCTTGGGAGAGCTCGATAGGAGATTTGCCGTTTTGGCTACGCCAAATGCCGCCAATCCGATATGGCGGCAAGGCAAACTCCAGAAGTAAATGCGAAGCATTTACTTCCCACTTTCTTGCAAGAGAAAAGGTTCTCGAAAACTGACAGTAATATCAATCTACCCTTCAAAAATTATCCAGTGGATGATTTTGGACAGTATAGACTTTTTCTTATATAAACAAGCTGCCTGCGGATGCAGGCAGGGTACTGCCGTACCACAGCAACGAAACGGCTATTGAGCCCCGCACGATTTTTTTATTTTATATTTTGGGTTGAGGGGTGTTTCGCTCGTTGCAAAGATCAAATCAAGGCAGAACAGATTTTTCAGATATAAGCAAGCTGCCTGCGGATGCAGGCAGGGTACTGCCGTACCCCAGCAACGAAACGGCTTTTGAGCCTCGCACGATTTTTTTATTTTATATTTTGGGTTGAAAGGCATTTCGCTCGTTGCAAAGATCAAATCAAGGCAGAACAGAGTTTTTTGATACAAGCAAGCTGCCTGCGGACGCAGGCAGGGTACTACCGTACCACAGCATCGAAACGGCTTTTGAGCCTCGCACGATTTTTTTATTTTATATTTTTGTTTGAGGGGTGTTTCGCTCGTTGCGACGAGCGAGCAGGCGCTCTGCTCCTGCACCTCGCAATTTTTTGAAAAAAATTGAGTAAAACTTTTGGTTTTGAAACAAGCAAGAATCATAAGCGTAGACAAATGTTGAATATTTTTAGACAAAACACTGAAATTGATATTTGAACAAGACAAGAAAAATAAGGTTTTCTTTGTACATACCGCACTGTATCGAAAGCTGTAAGTCAACAAGTTTCACAAAGTTACAGTTTTTTGAATTTTTCCAAAGAAAAAAATTGTAACTTTTTGTAGTTTTGTAAATCCAGTCAATATAATGAAAACATAATCTGTTGCAGAATTCACAAAATAAAAATGTCCCCAACTTTGTTGTCGGGGAAGTCAAAAAGTTTGTTACGGAGGTTTTCGTTTATGATGACAATTTTTTCAGGGGTAGGTTTGCTGCTTCTGACACTTGCAGTATTTTCCTTGTTCAGCATCAAATTCCCAAAGGGCAGCCAAGCGATGTCCGGTCTTGCGAATGCAGCGGTCGCATCCTTTTTGGTGGAGGCGGTTCACAAGTATATCACCGGCGACCTGCTGGGCATTGCTTTCTTAGGGGAAGTCGGCGCGACAGCAGGCAGCTTGAGCGGTGTAGCGGCAGGTATCATGGTTCCGTTGAGCATGGGTGTAAATCCGGTGTTTGCGGTTGTAGCAGGTCTTGCCTGCGGCGGCTATGGAATCCTGCCAGGCTTTATCGCCGGTTATCTCATCGGTTTGGTTGCTCCTTATGTTGAAAAATATCTGCCGGTGGGTCTTGATATCATCCTCGGCGCACTGACACTCGCACCGCTTGCAAGAGTGATTGCTTTTGCAGTTGACCCTGCGGTCAATTCGGTGCTTGGCGTAATCGGCAATACCATTTCCGCCGCAGCTGCACAGTCTCCGCTGGTGATGGGCTTCCTGCTCGGCGGTATTATGAAGATGATCTGTACTTCTCCGCTCAGCTCGATGGCGCTGACCGCAATGCTGGGGCTCACCGGTCTGCCGATGGGTATTGCGGCGATTGCGTGCTTTGGCGGTTCCTTTACCAATGGAATGGTCTTTTACAAAATGGGCTACGGAGACAGAAGCAACATCATCGCAGTGATGCTCGAACCATTGACACAGGCACATATTGTTACCAAGCATCCAATCCCGATTTTTGCGTCCAACTTCTTTGGCGGCGGTCTTGCAGGACTTGCGGCTGCGGCACTCGGCATTGTCAATAACGCGCCTGGCACAGCCTCCCCCATCCCTGGTCTGATTGCACCGTTTGGCTTTAATCCGGCAGGCAAAGTGATACTGGCGCTGGTTCTTGCGGCGGCAGGAGGTCTGTTTGCAGGTTTTGTCGGCGGCGAAGTATTCAGCCGCCTGGGGGGACGCAAAAAAGCGCAGACCGTTTACGGCGACCCGCTTGCGGATGACGACGAAGAAGCATTTAACATATAGTTCGGGAGAATTTTCATTGGAAGTTACCCAGTCACATATTGTTGTTTGTAAGACCGTAAAATAATGAAAAGGCGTGACCTTCATGGTCACGCCTTTAGTATTCGTTTGAGAAAGTAAAATTGATCTAAACATTTCTGATAGGAAAAAACATATAGTTTTTTCCCGTTTTAGGGCAAGTAAAATCATGTACTGCACCAACTAATGGGATATTATTTTCGTGCATGTATCCAAGTACCTGTGAAAAAGTATTTTCATTTTCACATTCAACATAAATATATTCATAGCTTGGAATGATCCATTTTGTCCATCCTTTCGGTGCTTCAGCATTATCATCACACTCAACACCTGCAAGATATAAACCTTTACTAAAGTTATCTTCCCACGGCTGAAATGAGCGAGATAAATCAGACATTGCTCCCCAAATTCCAATGATATTTCCGTGTTCATCTTTTTTGGATAATGGTTGTACCTCGCTAAAATGAGTATTTGCATCTGCCCATAATCTCTGAATAAAGTCAGCTCCATCCAAAGTAGAACCTTCCTTACCGATTACTGCAAATGATTTCTTTACGCATTTTTCTATTTTCATCATAACACCTCTCCAAATCCCGATTAGTCGTTTTATTTGCTTCATATTATCACATGACAGGATCAAATACAAGCACAGCCCCAGCAGTGAAAACTGTTGGAGCTGTTAACTGTCGTCTGAACACCGCGCTTTTTATGCGGCAAAATTTGCGTATGGTTATGATGGGTCCTGCAAAAGCGCAAGGGTAAGCGAATTTTGGTCGGTGCGGTCGCACAGCAGATGATAAAGCATCACGCCGCCAAGGTGGTTTTCCTTTGCGTAAGCGGATTTCTGCGCCGCAAGGGATGGCGAATTAAAGGAAAAATCCTCGAAAATATTGGGGTCGTCCGGCGAAACGGCGCTGAGGTCGATGTCCCGATACAGCAGCCACTGTGCCGAAGCATCAAAGGGACGACCATAAGCAGGCACGCCGAGCATCAGCTGATTCGGCTGAAATCCCATCGACAGGAAGAAGTCAACGGCATCCTGCGCGGTCTGCATGGTGCTGTGAAAACCCTGTTCGTCAAACTGGTCGTAAGCCATGACGTTGACAAAATCGAGTGCAGAGACAGCCTCACGGGAAAGGTTCACCTGCTGCGGATAGAGCGCGACAGACAGTTTGATTTTCTCTCTGAAGCGGTCTTGCAGCACCGTGAGCCACGCGGAAAAATCCTCCCATTCATCTGCAAGCGGAAATTCCCAGTCGATATCGATGCCGGAAAGGTGGTATTCACAGGCAAAATCATAGAGCGTCTGCGCAAGTGCGGTGCGCTTTTCGGCGGTATCGATGGTATTTCCTGCGGTTTCACTGCGGATGAGCGCACCTTTGGGATTGACCGTACACCACAAATCGATTTTTCCGTCCAATGCCTTTGCAGTGCGGACAAAGTCCTCCGAAATTTCCAGCGCACCCGATTCGTTCCAATAAACACCGGTGTTGAGGATGAGATAATCGAGGGCGTTCAGATTCCGGCGGTATTCCGTTAAAAAGGCTCCGGCAAATAATTAAAGCTATGAAACTCAACCTATTGCGCCGCACAGCTCTTCTGA
>CAMNVW010000002.1 GCA_946563605.1 uncultured Clostridia bacterium
AAATGCTTTGCATTTACTTCTCAACTTCTTTGCAAGAGAAAAGGTTCTCGAAAACTAACGCTTAGATGAAATTGTCCTCAAAAATTATCCGGTGGATGATTTTTGACAGTATAAACCTTTTCTTACTGTTCTGAAACAAGATTGGGATAAAATTTTTCAAAAATTGCAGCCGCTGTCGCGGTGTGCTGCCGCACAGGTGTATCGAAACAGCTTTGTGCCCCTATTCTTTTTATTTTTTTATATTATTTTTATTTTGAGTGTTTCGCTCATTGCGATGAGCGAGCAGGAGCTCTGCTCCTGCACCTCGCAATTTTTTGAAAAAAATTGAGTAAAACTTTTATTTTGGATAAAAGCAAAGAGGCAAAGAAAATCTTTGCCTCTTTTTCTATCCTATTATTTTACAGAATGGAGCTCGTCCAGCAGTGTGCCGTCACGATAGATGATCTTAGCAACAACTTTGTCACCCATCTGAACCGGCTTCGGAACGCCTGCAAGCTCTTCTGCCATGCGTTTGAGGTCGGTGATCTCAACAACCGGCAGTTTTGCAGCTTTCAGTCTTTCTTTCAGCTCAACGTTCTTGCCGTTTGCAGTGTTGACTGCGATACCTCTCTGGGTAACAACAACGTCAACAGTCTTTCCTGGGGTGGAAACACACAGACATCTGTCAACTACCAGCGGCAGTCTTGCACGGGTCAGCGGAGCGATGATGATTGCAAGCTGAGAACCTGCTGCGGTATCGCAGTGACCGCCGGAACCGCCCATGATGTAACCGTTGGAGTCAGTATGTACGTTGACGTTAAAGTCAAGGTCAACCTGTGTTGCACCAAGCAGAACAACGTCGAGGTTGTCTACGCCTGCGCTCTTGCCGCTGACGCCTGCATACTGCGTTGCGGAAACTTCCATATGTTTTGGATTGGAACGAATGGACTCTACTGCTTTCAGGTCGAAGCACTGTACGTCGAGCAGTGCTTTGAAGCAGCCTTCGTTCAGCATATCTACCATGTAGCCGGTGATACCGCCCATGCCGTAGCTGCCCTGAATGCCTTTTTCAAGCATCATTTCTTTGATGTATTTTGCAGCTGCCAGTGTTGCACCGCCTGCACCTGTCTGGAAGGAGAAACCATCTTTCAGCAGACCGGATGCTTCGATTACTTTTGCAGCGTAGCTTGCCATCTTCAGACCAACTGGGTCGCGGGTGATCTTGGTTGTACCGGAAACGATACCCTTTGGATCACCGATCTCATCAACTGCTACAACACAGTCAACGTAAACCTCTGGGATGGAGAAGTCAACCAGCGGATATTCTACGAGGTTATCGGTGATAACAACAACCTTCTTTGCATTCATTGCGTCTGCAAAAGCATAGCCGATGGAACCACAAGCGGATTTACCGAATTTACCGGTGCAGTTACCCATGTCATCGGAGGTTGGTGCTGCGATAAACGCAATATCAATCACAGAGGTGCCCTTTTCCATATCGGAAGCACGTCCGCCATGACTGCGGAAAATAACCGGTTTGTCCATGATGCCTTCGGAAATTGCCTTACCTACCTTAGCACCCATGTAGTTACATTCGATGCCGGTAACAACGCCGTTTTTGATGTGTTCGATGATTGGCTCATGAACATCAAAAACAGAGCTTGCATTTACAGTCAGATCTTTGAATCCCATCTGAGCGATTGTATCCATAACCATGTTCAGTACATGGTCGCCGTTTCTCATATGATGATGGAACGAAATCGTCATGCCGTCCTTCAGACCGCACTTCTCAATCGCTTCTCTGATAGATGCTACTAATTTAGTCATCGTCTTCCACGCCTCCAAACA
The DNA here is from genome assembly GCA_946563605.1 of uncultured Clostridia bacterium. GTDB lineage: Bacteria > Bacillota > Clostridia > Oscillospirales > Ruminococcaceae > Negativibacillus. The sequence continues at coordinate 1,828 of CAMNVW010000002.1, forward strand.
TTGCTCTTTCCATCTCGATAACCTGCTGTGCGCGCGCTACGATTGGCGCATCGATCATCTTGCCTCTGAGGGAGACAACGCCCTTGCCCTGTTCTTTGGCAATGCGGATGGTTTCCATAACCTCATGTGCATAGTCGATCTCTGCCTGTGTTGGGCTGAATACTTCGTTGATGCCTTCCACGTGTCTTGGAGAAATGGAAGCTTTACCGGAGAAGCCCAGCGCTTTTGCAAAGCGAGCGTCGGTGTACAGACCTTCGATATCCTCTACATCGGTGAATGGTGTATCGTATACATCAATGCCGCAAGCGCGAGCTGCACAAACCATTCTGGTACGAGCATAGAAAATCTCGGTGCCTTCTTTGGTTCTCTTGCAGCGCAGGTCAGCGGTCAGGTCCTCGCCGCCCAGGAACATTGCTGCTACACGTTCGTCAGCGCCAGCGATCTGGAATGCGTTTTCGATACCCATTGCAGTTTCGATCAGAGGGATCAGTTTAACGGTGTTCTTTTCAAAGCCGCATTTTTCCTCCAGTTTTGCAATGTAATCGGAAACAGTCTTAACGTCCTGTGCACAGCTTACCTTTGGAGGCATAATCATGTTTGGTTTGAGCGGAATGATTTCATCCAGGTCATGCATCCAGTAATCTGTGTCAACCGGATTGATACGGATGATGATTTCGCAGCCTTTATAATTCAAGGATTTCAGCGCATTGCGGACCAGGATTCTTGCGGAATCCTTTTCAGCAGGAGATACAGCGTCCTCAAGGTCGAGGATGATGCTGTCAGCACCCAAAACGTCGCCGTTCATCAGCAGGTTTGGTGTGTTGCCAGGGATAAACAACATAGATCTTCTCATTACTTGTCTCCTCCTGCTCTCTTGATAGCGGTCTCAACACGCGCTTTGATAACGCAGTCGATTGCACCTTTGTCGTTGACAGTGATCTTGCCGGATGTTACGCCCAGATCCTCTACCACTTCCATGATGCTCTTTTTGATTTCCTCTGCAAACTGGTTGTAAACGACCGATTCAACTTCGACCTCCAGTTTGTCGCAAGGTTCTGCCTTTACATACACGTCGCTGGACTCCAGTGTTCCTGCAACGGCACTTTTTGTAATATTCATTCCTTGTAACTCTCCTCTCTGCAACTTAGAGAATTTGATTATTCCTCAATGCCTTTACGGCATGGCATTCCATTGTCAAAAGGATGTTTTTCCTTTACAAATTTGGTCACATAATCCGCGCGTTTGAACAGCTCACCCAAATCCATGCCATACTGATGACCGGTGATAACAAGCTCGGTATTTTCCGGTTTGTTGTCCATCATATCAAGCAGCTGCTCAGGCGGAATGGTTCCAAGGTTGTAAGCATCGATGACCTCGTCGAGCACAACCAGGTCGTACTCTCCGGTAAAGAATTTTTCTCTGACGATATCGAATGTTTTCTGGAATTTTTCTTTGTAAAATTCCTGCTGTTCTGGCGTCAGATTAAACATAAATGGGATAGGGCCGTCGTTTTCAATATATTCAACGCCCGGCAAATTTTTCAGAATACCGACCTCTCCGCTGTTTGGCTCTTTCAGGAACTGATAAACCAACACTTTGAAGCCATGTCCTACACAGCGGACGATCTGTCCGACTGCTGCTGTGGTTTTTCCTTTTCCATCTCCATAATAGAGCTGGATACAACCCTTCTGCATAAAAATGACCTCCCCTTGGTATTTGCTCTAAAACAAACCTTCACAGGCAAGACTGCGCGCTTGTTTTCGCACAGCCTCTTGCATATTGGGATACTAATATACGCTTTCGATCTTGTCAATATCCGAGCCGAACTTCGGCGTTTCTCTTTGTCCTACCAGACCAACGATCAGATAACCTTTTCTGACCGGATCATATGGCGTATCCTTCATCAAGGTAAATCCTTCGATCTCGCCGGTACTTCTCACATGATTTCTCGGCGCAGTGCAGGGGTAAACAACATCCCCGATATTGATATGGGTTTCATCATGGTAGGAAATCGGTATGTCCTGCGCGATGACCGCTTTTACCTTTTGTTCGATCATATCCAAAGAAACCAGTGGTTTTTCCTTAAAGCACAGCACAAAGCCATGCTTTACATCCGCGTGCTCGCACAATTGAGCTGCACGTCCATCGCTGCAAAGGAAATAACCGGTCAAGTCCTCTGCGGTATGAACCATCTTTCTGTACCGGATGGATTTATAGACAATATTCACAATGTCCTGCGGAAGCGGACCAAACAAATCCGGTCGGGTCACAATAACCTCCTCGCCAACGCCGATCATCAAATCTGCGTTGACCGGAAGATTGTTTTCCTCCCTTTTTAAGAAGGGGTAGATCAGGTCAAAATGTTCTACCACGACCCGTTTGCCCTTGTTGAGCGCTGACATGATCGCTCTTGCCAGCTCATGGCTTTGGGTAAAGCCCTGCTCAAAACGGATGTCCAGATGGTAGGTATGCGGCGTTGCAAAAAGGGAAAATCCCTTTTTGTTGAAGCTTCCCATCCCCAATGGATCATCCAGCATATCCAGCAGCGGCAGAGGGCGGACATTGACGCCTTCGTCATCATTTGTCAGTTCCAGTCCCGGAAACATACCTTTCACCAGCATACTTTTGCCGGAACCTGCATCCCCGATGATGCCGATGAGTTTATCCGTTGGGCGAAGATACTGTTGAGCGATCTGCATACCAAGCTCGGCCATACGCTCGCCGCCTCTTGGCGCAAAATAGATGCTGTACAAATGGCTGATGTATGACATAAATCTTCCCCCTGTCCTGTAGTTCTAAATACACAGATAGGGATTCTGTACCAGAATCCCTATCCATATTTCTTTATCAGACTAATCTTCGCTGATTAGCATTTTTTAGCGTTTCTCAGAGCGAGAACTCTGTTCATTTCGTTGTAAACGATCATGAAGCCTTCGTCAACGCCCATACCTGGTTTAGCAAGGATCTGGTCTGGTTTTGTTGCCATAGCGCAGTCTACGCAAACCTGACAGGATCTGTCTGTCTCGTTGCAGGTACCGCCCTGATATGCGCCGAAACCATGATCTTTACAGTACAGAACTGCTTCGATGGTGTTGTTGATACCACCCAGGTCAGGTGTCTTGATCTGTGCCATATGACCAGCTTTGTTGTCGCAGAAGTAGATAACGTCTTCCAGAGTGTTGCACCACTCGTCAGCTACCAGCTCAACATTGATGCCGCGTCTGTCGATCTCTTCTCTCAGACCTTTCATGCAGAGCATCTGTTTTTCTCTTTCGCCTGCATCCATAGGACCTTCAATTCTCAGATGGAATGGTTTAGCAGCTTCTTCCAGCTCAGCGAGGTAATCAGCCATAGCAACAAAGTTGTCATCACCGAATGCCTGACCGATTGTGCCGTATACGTCAATGTGGAAGGTTGGCAGGTAGTTTTCGTTTGTGCGCAGTTTCAGGATACGGTCACGCAGCCAGCAAACGTACTCTTTCAGGATGGAACCGTCTCTGCCGAGCTTTGTTTCAACGTTGTTGATCAGAGCGTGTGGCAGGATAGCAGCGCCTTTGAGGATCATCTTGTCAGCGTTTTCGTATCTGTTATCACCGGACTGTGTGAAGATCGGAATTGGCTCTTCGGAAACGGTTGTGCCGTATTCGTCAGCTACAACTTCGCTCATCAGACGGTTGCTTGCTTTTGCAACTGCGTCCAGAATTGCCTGGGAAACACCGTAACGGATTGCAGTGTGCAGTCTCTTGCCGTCAACCTGGATAGCTTCCATCATTTTGGTCAGCTCTCTGAAGTTGTCTGCTTCTTTGCCTACCAGTGCAGGTTTGATGTATTTGTCGATAACAGGGATGAAATCCTCTGCCAGGAACAGTGGGTCACGGCCGCCTGCTCCAGAGTACTGAACTGCTGCACAGTCGCCCCATGCAATCTGTCCGTCCTCCAGAATCAGCATAACGGAGATGGACTCGCCAGCCTGTCTGATGGATTTGAAACCTGGTGTCATTGTGTTGCCGATGTAAGCAGCACCGTCGGATACTGCACCGCTCTTGATTGCTTTCTGGTCGTCAAAGAAGAAACCTGTACGGCCTGGAGCACATACTACATTTACGATTTTCATTTTAAAAATCTCCCTTCTTATTTTGACCTGTCAGGGCAAAGCATCCGCCCTGACAGGTTCTGCATTCTCAATCAAAACAAATACCGATTGATTGTTGGGAATATTTCAGAAACGGCTTGCGCACGTTTGTCTGACAAATGATTTTGGAATCTCTAAGCGTTTATCCGGCTTTTACTCAAGCCGTGCAGCGATTAAAGATTTGGTCTGCCAACCAGACGACCTTTGCTGATTGCGTAAACGTCGTCGATAACCATCTGGAAGGAAACCTGACGGTTTTCAGCTTTTGCACGCTCTTCCAGTTTTTCTTTGTGGAATTTCTTCAGGTCATCGGTGAATGGCAGGTTGCCTGTTTCAAGGATACGAACAGCGCCGTCGTTGTCACGAGCTGGCAGCATGATGCCTGCATTACATTTAGCAGGACCAAATGGAATATCGATTACGCCTGCGTTGATACCAGCGATTGCGCCGAGGATGATATCACCATGACCCAGAGCGATACATTTATCCATAATGCATCTTGTCTCAGCCTTGATGATTTCTTTTTCATGCTCTACACGGCTTCCGATGGTAACCTGGTCAACCAGCATATTGGTCAGCTGTTTTGTGCAGCGCAGACCCTGTGCGTTTGCTTCTTTGGTTGGAACACCAGCAGCCTCGTGAGGAGTTTTAACAATAACTTTGGTTGCTTTGGACAGAGCAGCGCAAGCAGCACCCCAGGAAATTACGCCGAATGCCTGTGCTTCGTCAGCTGGGAAACCACCCATCCACTGATGGAAAACGGTTGTAACGTTTACATCGGTGTAGCCGAATTTGTGCAGGTATTCTTCGGTCAGTTCTTCCAGAGTTCTGATAGCAGCAACGTCCTGGATCTGGTTACCCAGCTGGCCGTAACCAACAGAGATGTTCTTAACGCCCTGCTCAGCAGCAGCCAGAGCTTCGATGATTGCAACAGCATGGGAGATACATGGTGGAACCAGTGTGCCGGTCAGAGGGCCGTATGGTTCACGGTTGATCTGAACGCCAGCTTCTTCGTAGATACCGGTCAGTCTGTCAACATACTGCCAATCTTTCATGGTCTGTTCAATCGGAATGCTCTTTGCATATGGGATGTTGTAGGAGATACCGCCGCCTTCGTAGGAGGTAAATCCGCCAGCGTAAGCAATTTCGGTCAGCAGTCTTGCATCAGGTGTACCATGTCTTACCTGAAGTGGGGTGTCCAGAGCTTCAACTACCTGACGGCAGCCGTATACGCCGTGGTTAACAGCTGGGAAGCCGTTGAGGAATGGATGGAAGTTGCCGTTTGCCATACCTTCTTTTTCACGTCTGATACCTTCAGCGCAGTTTTCATACTGGTTCTGACGGGTATAAGAATCGATGGTGCTTGGCAGCAGGTCAGCTCCGCCTTCATTCTGGAGGTGTTTGAGCAGTTCGATGTGGTTTTCGATCAGACCAACACCAGCTCTAGGCTGTACCAGTGTAACGCCTTCTTTTTTCGCTTTGTTCAGTTTCTTGGAGAAGATTTTATGTTCTGGCAGGGATTTGTGGTAATCAATAGCTTCCTGGAGGTTTACTTCTTTACCGGTTTCCCAAGTGCCCAGAACTTCTTCACGAATTTTATAGAATTCGTCGTCGGACCATTTTTTATTTTTGATTTCAATGAGTTCCATCTTTTACTAACTCCTTTTTCATGATTCTCAATGCCACATCAGGGTAAACGGTGCTGAGCAGCCCCATCGCTGCCAGGATATACTTCCTGTCTACCAGCACCTCGGCATCCTTTGGTTTTAAAGAGAATGCATCTATCGGGTTAAACAATGCATGAGACGCAATCGCAGCGGTTCGTTTGGTATGGATCAGAGCACCGCCGGTAACGATTACTGTTTTCACAGCAGTCAGATCCTTGCCGGTCTGCATATAGCTGACGCCCATCGGGGAATAGAACTGTTCCAGATGTCCCGCATGGCGTGTAACAGCCACTTCGATGGCAAGAGAAGCAAGCGCAAAGTCGATTGCTTCCAGCTCGTCGTCGTCATCCGCCGGTACAACGTCGGTATGGGTGCCGAGGTAATCAATCAGCTCTTTGCAGCGGTCTTCCGGCAAACCGGAAAGCTCAGAAACACGCATGATGTCGGTTGCATCAACGATTCCATGGATGCTGTAACGCATACCAATGTCGCCTTCTACGGTACGTTTCGCATACTCTTCACGCAGACCCTTCAGCGCGGTCATACCCATTGTCGGCAGACCGTAGGACATCGAATAGATGTCGGTGGTCGCACCGCCAAGGTCAACGCCGACCAGATCGCCGATACCCGATTCTTCCTTTGTGCCCTTTGCCAGCAGCTTCATTGCTGTCAGCATAGCGGACGGTGTCGGCATCAGGATGCCCTGAACAAGTTCCTGAGCGGTGCTCAGTCCCTTTGCCTTTACGATCTGTTCCAGGAAAATGCTGCGGATTTTCTGCTGGACCGGCTCCACATTTGGGATATCCAGTCTTGGCATAACGTTTTCGCAGACAAAGGTCTGTTTATCCTTGAGGATTGCTTCACATTCATCAGAGCAATTTCTGTTGCCTGCGATGATGATAGGGAAGTTTCTCTTGGAATTTGCCAGCATTTTGGCGTTAAAGACGATATTTTCCTTGTTGCCGCCATCTGTACCGCCGGTCAGCAGACAGATATCAGGATTGATCTCGTCAATTTCCTGAAGGTCTTTCTCGGTAAGCTCATAGGAGTAGGTCTTGATAACCTTTGCTCCTGCGCCAAGGGATGCCTGTCTTGCCGCCTTTGCGGTAAGCTCCGGCACAAGTCCAATAGCGACCATCCGCAGTCCGCCGGCTGCACTGGAGCAGGCATACTGTTCCGCGAACTTGATATCTCCGATTTTTTCTTTCAGGATTGCGATGGCATTGTTAAGACCGTTTATGATATCGGTTTCGATTGTGGTATAGCTCTGCGCTGTACCCAAAATCTTTTCCTCATCAACGTCTACTGCCGTGATTTTTGTGTAAGTGCTTCCAAAATCTATCAGTAAAACAGGTTTCATTGCCTATACCTTCTTTGTATTATTTGGGCAGAATAAAACCTAGTTTATACCCAAATCCTTTTTCAGGCAGTCGATGGTTTCCTGTGGAGGTGTGCCAGGGCCGAAAGCTCTGTCAAATCCCATTGCTTTGTAACGTCTTACAATTTCCTCTACCGGAACTTTACCTACTACCAGGTTGCCGCCTGCATACAGGAGGATACCTTTCAGACCTGCTTCATCGCATCTTTCTCTCATGCCTGTGCAGTCGATTTCGCCCTGACCATACAGAGAAGAAACGACGATAGCGTCAGCACCTACTTCTACTGCTGCCTGAATGAATTCTTCCTGTGGAACCAGTACACCCAGATTGGTTACATCGAAACCAGCATCTGTGAAGGCACGATTGAGAATTGCATTACCTACTGCGTGACAGTCAGCGCCGATAACGCCGATAACCAGCTTTTTCTTTTCCATGTTGTTGCACCTCTCGTAAAAAGTTTTCCTAAAATAAATATTTCGTTACCGGAGCGATTCCAGATATTCTTTTCTTCCGGTTTCGTACAAGTTTTTGCCTTCGCTGTCAATGATAACGAAAGCCGGCAGATCCTCTACTTCCAGACGTCTGAGTGCTTCTGCGCCCAAATCTTCGTAAGCGATGACTTCTGCCTTTTTAATGCAGCGGGAAAGCAGTGCGCCAGCACCGCCGATTGCGCCAAAGTATACAGCACCGTGTTCTTTCATTGCTGCAACTACTTCAGGGCTTCTCTTACCTTTACCGATCATGCCTCTCTGTCCGAGAGCGATCATTGTTGGAGAATAAGCATCCATTCTGTAGCTGGTTGTAGGACCTGCAGAACCGATTACCTGGTTGCCCTTTGCCGGAGCTGGACCAACATAATAAATAATCGCATCTTTAGGATCGAACGGCAGTTCTTTGCCCTGTGCTACCAGATCGCACAGACGTTTGTGCGCTGCGTCTCTAGCGGTGTAGATGACGCCCGAAATCAATACACTGTCTCCACATTTCAGGTCTTTTACCTGCTCCAGGGTAAGTGGAGTTGTTATACGTTTTTCCATAACCTTCTCCTCTTATAACTCAACAGTTTTATGACGTGTTACATGGCAGTTAATGTTGACTGCGACCGGCAGACCTGCAATATGGGTTGCCATCTTTTCAATGTTGACTGCCAGAGCGGTGGTTTTGCCGCCGACTCCCTGAGGACCGATGCCCAGTGCGTTGATCTTTTCAAGCATTTCTTCTTCCAGCTGTGCATAGAAAGGATCTGCATTGCGGACATTGGTATTTCTCATCAGCGCTTTTTTAGCAAGCAGAGCTGCTTTGTCAAAGGTACCGCCGATGCCGACACCGACAACGATTGGCGGGCATGGGTTCGGGCCTGCATCCTCTACTGCTTTCAGGATGAATGCCTTTACGCCTTCCAAACCGTCGGATGGTTTGAGCATTTTGATCTGGCTCATGTTTTCGCTTCCGAAGCCCTTTGGAGCAACTGTCAGCTTAAAGCCGTCGCCCGGAACAATATCGTAATAAATCATAGCAGGGGTATTGTCAGTGGTATTGACTCTGTCCAGCGGATCTTTTACAACAGATTTACGCAGGCAGCCTTCGGTGTATCCCTGTCTGACGCCTTCATGAATTGCTTCTTCCAGATTGCCGACTACATGAACATCCTGACCCATCTCGATAAAGACGCAGGCCACGCCGGTATCCTGGCAAACCGGAACATAGCTGTCCTCGGCGATCATGTAGTTTTCTCTGATGATACCCAAAATGTTTTTTGCGAGCGCCCAAGGTTCAGCCTGTTCGCTTGCAGTGATCTTCTCCTTGATATCTTCAGGAAGATAGGAGTTTGCTTCCATGCAAAGACGTTTTACCTGAGCGGTAATGTCCTGTGCATTAATCTCTCTCATCTTGGTTCCCTCCCTGTGGTTTGCTTTCTTTTTGAAATCTTTTCATCCGTAACAGCAGTTTCCCTGTTAAAAGCTTCGCCGCTGTTTTGAATCTTATTTGATAAACGTCCGGTCGCTGTCCGAAAAACATTCCGGTCAGCTTTCCAAACGTGTATATCCTGTGTTTTTGCCTGGATTTTCACGGCATAAAGTTTCTTAGCTTCTAATTTAGCACCAATAGATTTTGTTTGCAAGTTTTTACAACAAAAAAATTGTTTTTCCTGTTGAGCTTTGGCTATGCACAACCGATAAAAAATTTAAACATTTCCAGTTCTTTCTCTTCAAGTGGAACAAGCTCGCCGTTTCATTCACATCGTTTTTAAGCAATATCTCTAAAAAATGCAAGATTTTTTTGTGGCAATAACGGCATTTTTCGCAAATTACACCTATTGTGATTTATTCAATAATAATATACCATAAATTTCATATTTTTGAAACACTTTTTATTGATAAAATTTCATGACATTTCCTTACATTTATCAGTAAAGTTTCCTTTTTATCTGCGGAAATGGAAAATCCTCCCTTTCCCTATGGTGCAGCCGGTCTGGCTATGATATAATAGGGGTTAATTTTAAAAAGTTGTGTGATTCTTTAGAAAGGAAGTTTTACGATGTCCGACCTTCGCAAAAATATTGAGCTTTACCTGGAGGACCGCATCCTGCTGTACTGCCAGGAGAATATGATCCCCCCGCTGTGGGAAACCCCCATTATCAAATATGCCGACGCGCATGACCCACGCTTTTCCGATTTAAAAGAAATCGTCACTCCAAAGCACCTTCTGCCGCAGGATATTCTGCCAAACGCAAAAACGGTGCTTTCCTATTTTCTGCCGTTCCAGAAGATGGTCGCGCTGAGCAATCTGGAACCTGGTGCCTGCTCCGAGCTTTGGGCAAGCGCCTACAACATCACCAACCTGATGGCGGCAAAACTCAACGACGATCTTGCCGATTTTATCTCCCTGCAAGGCTATGAAGCGGCTGTTCCGCAGAACATCGGCATGATGGGCTCCGATTCGCCTGAGCACATCCGCAGCCGGTGGTCGCAGCGCCATGTCGCTTTCCTTGCCGGTCACGGCACCTTCGGCATCAACAATATGCTCATCTCGGACTGCGGCTGCGTCGGCAGGTATTATTCCATCGTCACCACGCTGCCGTTCGGCGCCGACCCTTCTCCCGTACAGGAACGCTGTCTTTATAAACGGAACGGCAGCTGCGGACTTTGTGTAAAACACTGCGAAGCCGGTGCGCTGACCGCCGAAGGCTTCAACCGTACCATCTGTATGGAAACCTGCGCCAAAAATGAAGCGCAGTTCGGTGCAGATGTCTGCGGCAAGTGCGTGGTCGGTCTGCCCTGTTCCTTTGCGGTGCCAAAGTAAGAGTCGGTTAATCACCGATCTGCAAATATTTGAAGCCTTCCCCATGCACCTCGTTTGATTCCAGAACCACCATAAAGGAGGCAGGGTCTGCCGCTTTGACTGCCTGCTGTACCTGATACATCTGCTTATCGCTGCAAGCGCACATGACGACCTGTTTATCTTCTTTGCTGTATCCGCCTGCCGCTTTGAGCAGGGTGGATCCACGGTGGCAGGTATCTTCGATGGTCTGGGAAATCTTCTCGCCATCGCTTGTTACAATGAGGGTCAGCTTGCCGGCGTTCGCACCGTACATGACCTTGTCAATGACCACTGAAAAAATGAAGCTGACAATCATGCCGTAAATGATGCCGTCCATGTCCTGCATCAGCGCGCCGCCGGTCAGCACAATGATAAAATCGCTCAGGAAAATGATCTGACCCAGCGGAATATGCGGACGTACCGCCTTGACCGCCATCACCACAAAATCCGCACCGCCGGTGGAGGAGTTCTGCATATAAATCAGCGCATAACCGATGCCCATGATGACGCCGGTGCACAGCGCCGCAAGCATCCTGTCACCGCTGTACGCAGGCAGCAATGGACCAACATAGTCGATGCAAAACGACGACACAATCATACTGCGCACCGAACGCAGGAAAAATCCTTTGCCGAGCAGCTTGTAACACAAAAATGCCAGCGGAATGTTGAGCAGCAAAATCGTCGCACCGATTTGCAGTCCGAACAGGCGGTTGATAATCAGCGCCACGCCGGAAAATCCCGTCAGCGGAAACGATGCGTTGATTGCAAAGCAGTCGATGGCAACCGCCACCAAAAAGCCGCCCAGCGTTTCTATCAAAAAGGAAACCCCCTGTTTTCCCCATTTTTCTTTTGCCGATAATTCTGACATTTTGCTCATCCTTTCCTGTTTTTACTTTCAAAACGAAAAAAGAGCGTTTGCAGATCTGCCATATGATCCGCAAACGCTCTTTTCTGCTTTCAATATATCACACAATTTTTAAAAAGTCAAACGATGTATTTTTATTCGTTTTCACTAAAAAATATCCTTTTTTTGAATTTTACAAATACCCTTGTATTCCTTTCTTTCCCATGCTATGATAATTTTATGGGGTTTCCAAAAGCTTTTGTGAAATGAGGTGTCCTTTTATGAAGCGGATTTTTGCTCTTGTGTGTATCCTCACCGTTTGCCTGACCGCCTTTTCTTCCTGCAAGACAAACGGCAGCCAAACAGCAAACTATCTCAAACCGGTCAAACTCACCGAATCCGAGCAGCAGCTGCTGACCCTTACCCATCCGGCTGAGCCTCTCCTCTTGGACTACTGTGTAGAAGATGCTGTGTCTTTGTCGATCGACACCTTTTCCCTGCAAAACGGTCAGTGGGTCAAGGAAAACCAAGTCCTTGCTCTGGCTCAGGATGACACCGCAAAGCCGATGTCCGGCAGGCTTGCTCTAAACTATACTGCATGGGGTGACAGCTTCGGTCTGGACACGATTGCGGTGCAGGACACCACAGGAAGTGTGATTCGCTCTGGAGAGCTTTCCAAAAAAAATGCCTATGAATTTCGCGCTTCCAGCGTAAGCCGAAAGGAAACCGCTGTTGTCCTCAACGAGCCGGTCTGCCTTCTGCTTTTCTGCGCCGACAAACCTGAAACGATCAACAATGGCAAGATCCCCACCGACCCCTTCCACCATCCAGAGGTCTTTACAAGCGAATATGTGCAGATCGTTGCCATCACCTTTTCGGACAGCCCTCTTTCCTAATAATTGTATATTTTTTCCGTCCAGCAAAGTGCTTGCAGGAGTAAACTGTGCCTACCACCTTTACCATGATTCAAAATAAAGTATATCAATTCGATTTCGATTACAAAAATACCGATTTTCGCCGCAGACAGCTCAATGAAATGACCCAGCAAACCTTTGATTTTTCCTTTGAAAGCTGGTATCAGGGCGGCTGTTGGGAGGATTGCTGCGTCCCTTATTCCCTGTTCGACGGCGAACGCATGGTTTCTCACGTCACCGCCAGCACCATCCCATTTTCGCTGGACGGCAGACTTTACCGCACGCTTCAATTAGGAACGGTCATGACCGACCCCGATTACCGCAGCCACGGTTTGAGCCGCTGGCTGATTGAAAAGGTTCTTGCCGATTATCAAAACCGTGTGGATTTTGTTTTCCTGTTCGCAAACGACAGCGTGCTCGATTTTTACCCGAAGTTCGGTTTTCACAAGGTCAGCGAATATTCTGCCGAGCTGCAAAATATCGAAAGGCAGAACAACTTGACCGTCCAGCGGCTGGATCCGCTGCTGCCGGATCATCGGGAGATTTTGTACCGCACCGCACAGCAGAATGTGCCGCAGTATCGTCTTTGTCCTCTCGAAAACCAGTCCCTTGTCATGCTGTACTGCGGCTATTCCGACCTGAATTTCTTGTCGGACAAGCTCTACTATCTGCCACAGATGGATGCCGTGGCTGTTGCTTCTTTTGAAGGCGGTGTGATGACCTTGCACGACGTCCTTTCTCCAAACAAGGTCGATCTCATCCAGCTTGCCGGCGCACTCATGCAGTCCGACACCAAAAAGTGTGTCCTTGGCTTTATCCCCGAGCAAAGCGAAAATGTGATTATCACGCCATTTCACGAGCCGGACACCACCTTGTTTGTCAAAGGGACGAATCTGTTTGATAAGCATCCTCTTCGTGTGCCGATTACTGCACACACCTAATTCCCTGCATCTCGATATGAAAAACGTTTTCATCTGTAAATGGAGGTAAACATCGTGACTGAAAAGGACAAACAGGCAAAAGGAATTTTATATGACCCAGGCGACCCAGAGCTTTGTCTGGATCGCCGTCGCTGCAAAGACCTGTGCTTTGCTTACAACCAACTTCCACCTTCCCACAGGGAAGATCGCCGGAAACTGCTGAAGCAGCTGCTTGGAAAAACCGGCGAGCGGCTGCACATTGAACCGACTTTCTGGTGCGATTATGGTTACAACATTTCGGTGGGAGAAAATTTCTATATGAACCACAACTGCGTGATTCTGGACTGTGCCGCTGTCACCTTCGGCGACCATGTTTTGATTGCACCAAACTGCGGCTTCTATACTGCCGGACATCCCCTTGACCCTGAACAGCGCAATCAGGGGTTGGAGTATGCCTACCCTATCACCGTCGGTAACAACGTCTGGATCGGCGGAAGCTGCGTTATTCTGCCTGGTGTGAAAATTGGGGATAACTGCATCATCGGCGCAGGCAGCGTTGTGACCAAGGACATTCCCGCCGACTGTGTCGCCGTAGGGAATCCCTGCCGCGTGCTGCGCAAAATCACTGCGGCGGACCGCGACAAATACCGCTCCATTTGATTTCCTGCAAAGGCGCGCCTCTTAAAAATTTTTAGACAAATAAAAACAGACCATCTTAGCAGAGATTTGCAGGACGGCAAAATAGTAAAAGGCGTGACCATGAAGGTCACGCCTTTTGTGTTAAGAGGATAGCCGCAGCCTCTTGTATCGGTTCGGCAAGCTGAAAGTTTTCTGAACCCTTAGTCTATTATTATCGACTTCTTCTTTCCGTTTTTCTTTTTCGGATACTGTCTGATGCGGGTGACAAAATCAAGGTTGATAACTTCCCGTTCGCCGGACGCTTTCTCAATGATCATGCCGCCGTCATCAATTTCTTTGATAACACCCTCTATACTTCCGCTGCTTGAAGTAATCGTGTAAATAATACATTCTTCACCGATAAACTGCATCGCAAGTTTTTTCATATCCGCTTTCTCCTTATCTTGTTTTCTGCGTTTTTGTATTTGCCGCACAACTGCCGCTGTTTGCTGCTCTTTTTCAATACAGCAAAAGATAATCAGAATAACGACAATCCACCAATAATTTGACATTGCCTGTCCCCCTGTGTTTTCGCTCACTTATGCTTTTCTTTGCATCGCACAAGCAATGCAATAAGCAATTCAGCCATTCCGCACAGCAGCCATACCACTCCAATGGCTGTATTTTGAATCCATAGAAACCATATCAGAGACACGAAAAGCCAAACGACTGCTAAAATCAAGCAGCCTTTATCACTTATCTTCATTTTGACCTCCGTTCGGCTGCATCACTGCCCCATACAAAAACAGACACGGCAATGAAAACTGCCGTGTCTGTTGTCTGTCTTATAAACACCGCACTTTTCGACGGTCTGTTTTTATTTCTTAGGAAATGGAAAGTGCTTCTACTGCTGTTCCGCCGCTTCCAGCTCTGCTTTCTTTTCCTGATACAGGCTGTGAATCATCGCCAGCTTGTCTGGGATTGCAATGCTCTGCGGACAATGGCTTGCACAAGCCATACAACGGACGCAATGCTCTGCGCCATTGCCGTTCTTCATGATTTCCTCGTAATCATTGACAAAGGATTTTTCTCTGCCGAAGATTTTCAGGCGGGAATAAGCTGCGAAGATTTCAGGAATATCCACACCCATCGGGCAATCCATGCAGTAGCGGCAGCCGGTGCATGGGATATCGTTCACCTTGCGGATGGATTCTACTACCTGTGCAACCGCTGCAAGCTCCTGCTCGTTCATCGGCTCAAAGTTTGTGAGCAGCGATACGTTGTCCTCCAGCTGTGCCATATCGCTCATACCGCTGAGCACCACGGCAACCTGTGGCAGGGAGCTGACCCAGCGAATCGCCCAGCTTGCAATCGAACGGTTTGGTTCAAGGTCGAGGAACGGTTTTGCGCGCTCTTCGTCCAAGGTCGCAAGATAGCCGCCTCTGACAGGTTCCATAACCATACAAGGAATATTGCGTTTTTCAAGCTCTCTGTACAGCTGTTCCGCACCCTGGTTCTGCCAGTCCAGATAGTTCAGCTGGATCTGCGCAAACTCCCAGTCATACTCATCCAAAATCTGCTTAAAGACAGGGTAGGTGTCATGGAAAGAGAATCCCAAGTGTTTAATCTTGCCCTGACGTTTCATCTCCTGCAAAAATTCTATGCAGTGAAATTCCTTCGCCTTTTTGTAGTTGTCTTTATTCAGGCTGTGTACCAGATAAAAATCAATGTAATCGGTTTTCAGGGTCTTCAGCTGGCGTTCAAACAGGTCTTTCATCTCCTGCTCGCTGTTGCAGACCCAAATGCTCATCTTATCTGCGAGATAATAGGTGCTGCGGTCGTAAATCTCAAACGCTTTGCCGAAAATCTTTTCGGATTCGCCCTTGTGATACACTACCGCTGTATCAAAATAGTTGACACCCATTTCGTAAGCTTTTCTCAAAAGTTTTACTGCTTCGTCAACGTCTACCTCGTCGCCATTTTTCGGAAAGCGCATACCGCCGTAAGCCAGACGGGAAATTTCTTCTCCGAGCTGTGGAATCATTCTGCGGTCGATCATTTCTAATCCTCTCCTTTATTGTTCTGACATTTTGCTCACCAATATTGTGTTGTACATCTTTATCCTAGCACAACTGCTCTGGCTGCACAATGCCTTTTTTCTAAAATCAAGTGTAAAGAATATGAACATTTCAAGAATTTGACCGATTTCCTATATGGGAAAAGCCCGAAAAGATTGACCTTTTCTGACGGTTGGTTTAAAATAAAATGGTATTGGTCTGTCCAAGGAAAAGTATTGTTTTAGAAAGGTAGTGTCCCTTTATGATAAAAATTTCTCCATCCATTCTTTCCGCAGATTTCTCCGACCTCGGTGCCGAAGCGCGCAAAATGCAGCAGGCAGGCGCGCCATGGCTTCACATCGACGTCATGGATGGTCACTTTGTCCCGAATATTTCGTTCGGCGCACCGGTCATGAAATGTATCCGCAAGGATTTTGACGGCGTGTTCGACGTTCATCTGATGATCAGCGAGCCTCTGCGTTATATCGACAACTTTGTCAAAGCCGGCGCGGATATGATCACCTTCCATCTGGAATCGGACAGCGACGCCAACGCCACCATCGATGCAATCCGTGCAAAGGGCGTCAAGGTCGGCATCTCTGTCAAACCAAAAACCCCTGCTGAAGCAGTCAAACCTTACCTCGACAAGGTGGACATGGTGCTGGTCATGACCGTTGAACCAGGCTTTGGCGGTCAGCGCTTTATGGCAGATATGATGCCGAAGGTCAGCCAGATCCGTGAGTGGATCAACGAAAGCGGCCGTGAGATCGACCTGCAGGTGGACGGCGGCGTCAACGCAGATACTGCAAAAGTGTGCATTGAAGCTGGCGCGAATGTTCTGGTTGCAGGCTCTTACTTGTTCTCCAAGGACGACTACGCCGCAGCAATCAAAACCCTGCTGCCAAACGACTAATATTTAAAATATTGTTCCAGCGTCTGTGCGGCGGTATCCTGAATGAGGCACTCTGCGTGCTCCTTGAGGATGCCGTCCGCAAGCGCGTCGTGCTGCGCCTTGCCGCCGTATTCGAGCAGCATCCCTTTCACCAGCGCACAGTCTTCTTTCAAGGGCGACAGTGACAGATAATATTTTTTCTCCCATTTATACAGGCTGTTTTTTCCCAGTCTGTTGCCAAAGCCGCGGTGCAGATGGATGCCGCTTTGAATCATTTCCTCGCTGCTGTCAAAACAGTAAACCTGTACAAGCTGCTGCGTCTGTGTTTCTTCGCCGTCTACTCGGGTCAAGGTGAACACCGCACCTTCCTGCGCGTCGGAAACCTCAATGAGAAAATCGCTGCCGGTCAGACACAGTCCCGTTTCCTTTGCCGCCCTCTGCAATAGACGGCACAAAATTTTGTGCGTCAGCGGGTCGGTACAATCCATCTGCTGCGGACAAAGCTCCAAGGCGGAGAGTTCCCCCTGGCTGAGGATAATTTCCACCGCGTTTTTGCCCGTTTTTTTAAATTTCATCTTTGCATCCACCCTTTCCTGTGAATTTTGATTCCGATACTGAAAGGAGTTTTTTCCCGAATGTCTTTTTTTCATTGGCTGACAACCGGTTCTTCAAACGGCATTTTGCTTGAGCAGGAAAAAGAGCCTGCACTCTCGAAGCCGTTTCTGCCGTTTTACAGCTCCGCTACCCTGCAAAGCGCCGGTTTTTCGCATGGGTATGACTTCACAAAGCCTTTGACCAAAGCACAGCTTTGCCAGATCGCGCGTCTTGCGAACATCATCGACGAACGAGACGGCAAGCCGCTTGCAGAAAAAATAGAAAACTGTCCGAAGCAGAAGATCTCGGTCGTCTGCGCGGATGCCATCGACGATGAACCGTATGTTTCCAGCCAGATCAATCCGCTTCTGCACTGCCGCACTGAAATCGTGCAGGCTTTAAACTGGCTTGCAGATGCTTTTGAAGCCCAGACCCGTTTCATCGCCGTATATAAGAATATGTCGCCGCTGGATACAAAAATACCATCCGTCATCGAATCGGTCGAGGTTCGCTCTATGGAAGGCAGATATCCGATGGAGATTCGCGCCTTCCAGTCGCTGGGTGAGGATACGCTGATTGTCGGCACTGCCGCTTTGCTGCATCTGCACCGCGCAGTCACACAAGGCAAGATACAGACTACCTCCTTTATCACGGTGGCAGGCAACTGTATTTCCAATCCGCGCAACCTGGAAGTGACCATCGGCACCCCTGTTTCACATCTTTTGGACCGCTGCGGACTTTCCCGAAAGCCCTCCTACATCATCCAAGGCAGCGCGATGCACGGCATTACCGTCTCTGACCCCGACAAAACCTCGGTGCGCGCCGACACGCGCTCGATTCTTGCCTTCCATGTAGATCATCAGGAACAGCTTTACAGCTGTATCGGCTGCGGCCGCTGCATCGAAGCCTGTCCTGCTGCGCTCAACCCCCGCAAATTATACCGCTGCGTCACCACCAATCACGGTGAGCAGGCGATTGCGCTTGGGCTGTTTCACTGCATCGGCTGTTCGACCTGCAGCTACATCTGCCCCTCCCGACTGGATCTGTCTCATATCATCACCCTTGGAAAGCAGAAATTTTCCAAGGATAAAAATTAGCCTTTCCGTTTTGAAAGGAGCGTTATACTTTTGAATCCATCTATCCATCATGCACCCTATATCCGACATCCTAATTCAAGCCGGACAATCATGAGCGATACGTTCATTGCGCTTGTTCCCTTGTACTTCATGTCCTATTTTTACTATGGTTCGCGCGTCATTTTGGTTGGCGCAGTTTCTATTCTGACCTGTCTGCTGACCGACTGGCTTTGCAGTTATCTTTTGTACCGCAGAATCAACCTGCGCGACATCAGCGCCGCCGTCACCGGCAGCATCATCTCGATGCTGGTTCCGCCGTCAGTGGAACTTTATGTGGTCGTCGGCGCATCGCTGTTTGCGATTCTCGTCGCGAAAGCGCCTTTTGGCGGAACCGGACACAATATCTTTAATCCTGCTGCCGCAGGACTTGCCTTTGCCACCATCTGCTGGAACAGCCAGATGTTCCGTTACACAGCGCCTTTGCAGCATCTGCCCATCAACCTGAACGAAACAGTGACCTTTTTGCAGAGACCTACCGCGACCCTCAAGCTCGGCGGCGTTCCAAGCTTAAATATGACCGAGCTTCTGCTTGGAAAATTTCCGGGGCCGATCGGTTCCACTTACACTTTGATCCTTTTCGCCTGCCTGATCTACCTGATTACACGCCGCGCGGTAAAATGGTACCTCCCTGCAAGCTATATTGCCGCTGTTTCCGTTGTCTCGGCGCTTCACCGTTCTTTCGGCGTCGGCCCATTGGAATCCATCTTAAATGAACTGTTCTCCGGCTCGCTGTTTTTCATCGCCGTTTATATCCTGAACGACCCTGTCACAACGCCAAAATACCGCGTTGCGAGGGTCGTGTATGGCTTTTGCGCCGGTGTGCTGACCATGCTTTACCGGTATGTCAGCCCGTTTGAGCTGAGCGCAGTCTTTGCGATTCTGTCGATGAATGCGCTGACTCCTGCCATCGACTGCCTGTGCGAATGGATCTTCTGGCGGGAAAATCCCTCTGCTGCAAACCCTGCAACATCAGATTCTGATGCGGTAAAAGGAGGTCAATCACAATGAAACTTGCCTTCGCTCGCAAATACAGACGGTTTTTGCGCAAGACCAGCGGTATCTTTTATCAGAATCCTATTTTAACACTGGGACTTGCACTGCCCTTTGCAGTCGTTCCCTCCTATGGTTTAACCGGCGTTGCTGCCGTTTCGCTTGCAATGCTTGTGTGCTTTGTACCGACGGTATGGATCGCTTCCCTGCTCGGATGCAAGCTCGATAGGCATTGGCGCGCGGTGTTATATCCGCTCATTTCCTGCCTGCTGCTGATCCCTGCGAAGAGTCTGGTTGCGATGATCTCCCCTTCTATTTTTGACACCCTGGGCGTTTATTTTTCACTCGTCTGCGTCAACTCCCTTTTGATTTACGCAGTCGAAAAGGTGCAGCTGCAAAAGCCGGTGAAGTCGCTTGTGTTCGCGTTAAAGCACTGGCTTGGCGCAACGCTGGTGGTTTTGCTGTGCGGCATCATCCGAGAACTGCTTGCAAACGGTTCCCTTTGGGGTGTGGTGCTGTTTAAAAACACCCCAAAATTGCCCATCGTGCAGATGGCTTTGGGCGGATTTTTCCTGCTTGGATTTTTAGCCGCGTTTTTCCGCTTCATTCACCGGTCGATTCTTGCTTTCACTTTAAAACATGAAGCCGCGGCAGAGCATCAGGAACCCTCTTCTAAGAAACGAGGTGAAACCCTTCGATGATTTTATTATCCGAACTCTTTTCTGCATTTTTGACTGCGCTGTTTTTGGAAAACCTGCTGTTTGCCCGTGCGTTTGACATTCCCGGGCTGTACCAAAAACACGCGCCAAGTCAAATCCTAAAAATCGGCGCGATCCTGACCGGTATTGTCACCGTTTCGGCGGTTCCTGCCTATTTCTTCAACAAGCTGCTCAAAGAACACGCCAGCCTTTCCGCTTTTTCCACGCTCGGTTTTTTGTGTATCAACTGTATTGTTTTCCTCTGTTTTTACTATGCGCTGGATCATTTCTTCCCTGCCTTTTTTGAATCGGTCAAAAAAAGCCTGCCGTTTTACGGCGTCAACTGCGTCACATTAGGTACGCTTCTCGTCACCGCACGCATGAGCGTCAGCGCAAAATTGATTACCTTCCTCGGTTACAGCTTTGGCTCCGGCGTCGGCTTTACCCTTGCGTTGCTGATCATCTGGTCGATTCGCCAGCCGCTTTCCATGTCCCGTATTCCAAAGGTGTTCCGCGGACTTCCCATCACTTTCATCTACCTCGGAATCGTTTCCCTTGCCCTGTTTGGTCTGCTTGGGAACCAGCTTCCTGCTTAAAACTTCAACCTGTATTCAGGGAGGATTTGTTCTATGGCAAAACCGTATAAAATCAAACGTCATAAAAGCATCTACCGCCGTTCACGAGGGAGCATCCTCCTGCGCGTGCTCACCATTACCGCCGCCGCTGCCGTTTTGTTTGGTATTGGCTGGGCTTTGTACGCGCCTGTCAGCGAGTGGATTCAACAGCGGCAGAATACACCTCAGGAGGAAGAATTAACCCCCGGTCTTTCTAATGAAGAAAGCCTTGTTCCTGGGGAGTCGGAACAGGTTGAACCACCGCCTGCAGCGGATTCCTCCGCAGGGCAATCCAAACAGACTGCTGACACCGCAAAAATGACGGCTTATCTGCCCGTTGAAACGGTAACGGATGCACAGCTCTTTGCCGCGGCGTTGGATTCCGCAAAGGCTGCCGGCTATGACAGCATCATGTTCGACCTCAAGGACATCGGCGGTGCAGTGCATTATCCTATCTCCTACAATGCTCTGGCTGATGAACGTGTCACCTCTGAAAAGACCGTGGATCTGCCGGCAATCGCCGCACAGATCAAGGACGCCGGACTGATTCCTGTTGCGTCTATTTACACCTTCCGCGACAATATCTACCCTTCCGCAGACAAGCACGCTGCCACCCGATACCGCAATTCTGACTTTTTGTGGATGGACAACGATCCAGAAAAGGGCGGCAAACCATGGATCAATCCATTCTCGCAGTCCGGTCAAGATTACATCAAAAAGATTGTTGATGATGCCTGCGATGCCGGATTTGAAATGATTGTCCTCCAAGGGCTGCAATTTCCAGAGGGTTACTCGCTGGATATGATCGACTATGGTGAACACGACACCGATAACAAAAATGAATTTTTGCGGCAATATCTCAGTCAAATGACCGTATACGCCGCTGAAAAAGGCGTTGAGCTGACAGCTCTCTTCCCTGCATCCAGTATGTTGGGCGGCAACAGCGGAATGTACTTCGGTGATACCGCTTCGATTGCAGGCGATTGCATCGCTGTTGATTTCCGGCTGCGTGTGTTTGGAACCGGATTGCAGACCGACCTTGTTTCCATTCCTTCGCCTTCCGCCGACCCATACAACACCGTCAAAACTGCCGGTGCGGCTGTCCGAGAGAAGCTCAAGGACACACAGGTGATTGCTGTTCTTGACGGTGAAGCTTCCGGTGAGGATGTACTTTCCTCCCTGCTTCAGGCTGCCGCCGACAATCAGCTCGAACGCTGTATCATTGTATCGCCGACCCTATAACTCCAATCAAAACGCAAAGCGGCTAAAGGAAAATCCTTTAGCCGCTTTCCTTATGCAAAAGGTGCAGTCAGCTGCCCGCGCCTGACACTGTTATCCTATGCTCCTTTTTTGTTTTCTGTTCGCTTGTCCATTTTGGGGGAAAATCTAAAATAAAAGGAGCCGTCCTGCGGCGGCTCCTTTTGGTTGTCAGAATTTTTAAAATATGTATTTTCGACGGGCTTTACAAATTTAAGGGAAAAAGGGAAGTCGCACTGGTGCGACAGATTGCAAACTGCATTTTGCTCATTTCTTTTTATAGAACACAAAAGAAATGCAAAGACATCCCAACGCCAGTAAAATCGAAGATAAAATACCTTCTCCTGTGTTCAATATATGGTTGACCGTTCCCGCAATAAAACAGCAGGCAGCCAATGCAAACAGAATCGATATTACTTTATACCTACGCATTTTGTTCGTTCCTCCGTCAAATCGGGATTTATCTCACTCTTTCAGTAAAGCATGAAAAACGCAACCGTCCGAACGAAAGCCGCCCGAAGAAGTTCAGACTTCTTCGGGCGGCTTCTTTTATTGAAAGGATTGATTAGTAGTTCTGTGCTCTGAGTTCAAAGTAAGCCTTTGGATGTGCGCACACTGGGCAAACTTCCGGTGCGGATTCTCCGAAATGGATATGACCGCAGTTGCGGCAGATCCAAGCCATCTTGCCTTCACGGTTGAATACTTTGCCTTCTTCGATATTTTTGCACAGGGCAAGGTAACGCTCCTCATGCTCTTTCTCGATTGCGCCTACCTTTTCAAAGAGGTTTGCGATATGCTCAAAGCCCTCTTCTCTTGCGTCCTTTGCAAAGGATGCGTACATATCTGTCCACTCGTAGTTTTCACCGGCTGCTGCATCCTTTAAGTTTTCTACTGTATTGCCAATACCGCCGTTGAGAAGTTTAAACCACATTTTTGCGTGTTCTTTTTCATTGTTTGCAGTTTCGGTAAAGATTGCGGAAATCTGCTCAAAGCCTTCCTTTTTTGCCTGGGAAGCATAATAAGTATATTTGTTTCTTGCCTGGGATTCCCCTGCAAAAGCTGCCTGCAAGTTTTTCTCTGTTTTTGTACCCTTCAAATTCATAAATTTTTCCGCCTTTCTGTTTTTTCAGTTTATTTTTGTTTTGCTTTTTTACGTTTATTTGCAGTGATCGCATACGCCCCACGCCATGATTTGAAGCGCTTCGATCTGCGCGGCGCTTTTCTGAAGCTTTTCGCGAAGCTGTGCGATTTCCTCGTCGATACAACAAGCAATATCCGCGACCCTGCCGCATTTTGTACAGATGATGTGCGGATGCTCGCTTACCACCGCGTCAAAACGATCGCCGCTGACACCGGTATGGATCCGGTTGACCATCCGCATCTGCTCCAAAAGGTTCAGGTTCCGGTACACGGTACCAAGGCTGATGTCAGGCATCTGCTCTTTCACTGCAAGGTAGATTTCTTCGGCATTCGGATGCTCATGCGAAGCTTTGAGCGCATCAAACACCAGCGTCCTCTGCCGTGAATTGCGGATCGTCTTTTCCTGCGCCATCCTGGAATCTCCTTATCAGTAATAATTCTTATTATTGTTTCTGATGACAGTATATCAGCTTTTTCTCTTCCTGTCAAGTCATTTTTGAGGGTTTCTGCAAAAAATTTCAAGTAAGGATAACCATTCAAAACAAAGCAAAAAAGTGCGTTGTTATGCACAATTCATAAATTTATATTTTATGATTCATTTTTTATTTCGAGCTCTTGACAGTTTGTGTTCACTCAGATATAATAATAAAGCTGTCATATTCCAAAGACAGCAGGTGCAAATGCAAACAAGCATTGCTTAAAAGTAGCCTGCCGAGGAAACGATGATAAAGCATATGATTATGACTTTACATCCGCTCTTTTCCCTCGGTGATCCCACTGAGAGAAGGGAGCTTTTTTAAGTTTTCGGGTTTTCCGAGAAGGTGTACCTTCTTGGGGCGGCGATTTGCATCGAATCCGCGCTGTGAACAATGTGTTCACGGCAAACAACTTTCAGGAGGTGAACTGATTTGCCAAACGAAAAGGTTTTGCTCGAAAAACAGCAGTACGTTGCTGAGCTCAAAGAAAAGCTCGCAAACGCTGCTGCCGGTGTCCTGGTTGATTACAAGGGCATCTCTGTTGCAGACGATACCAAACTTCGTAAAGAACTGCGTGAAGCTGGCGTTGAGTACCGTGTTATCAAAAACACAATGCTTCGTCTGGCGCTGAAAGATACCGCTTATGAGGATCTGTCCAGCGTTCTGGAAAACACCACTGCACTTGCACTCTCTAACGAGGATCCAATCGTTGCAGCTAAAATCATCTGCAAATATATTGAGGATACAAAAGATACCTCTTACGCTGTAAAAGCTGGTTTTGCAGATGGTAAACCAATGGATAAAGCAGGCATTGAGACTCTGTCCAAACTGCCAAACAAAGAAGGCCTGGTATCTATGTTGCTCAGCGTTCTCACTGGCAACCTCAGAGGTCTTGCTGTTGCTATCAAAGCAATTGGCGAGAAACAGGAAGAGGCTGGCGCTCCAGCTGCCGATGTAGCTGAAGAAGCTCCTGCTGCTGAATAATCCATTTCCCACTTCGGACGGAATGTCCAAACACTACAATTTATTTTTGAAATTATGGAGGTACTATCATGGCTTCTGAGAAAGTTTTAGCATTTGTTGAAAATGTTAAAGAACTGACTGTTCTTGAGCTTGCTGAGCTCGTAAAAGCACTGGAAGAAGAATTTGGCGTTTCTGCTGCAGCTCCTGTAGCTGTTGCAGCTGCTCCAGCAGCAGCTGCTGTTGAGGAGAAAACTGAATTCGACGTTATCCTCAAAAACGCTGGCGCATCCAAAATGGGTGTTATCAAACTGGTTAAAGAGATCACTGGTCTCGGCCTGAAAGAAGCAAAAGCTCTGGTTGACGAGTGTCCAAAACCAATCAAAGAAGGCGCTTCCAAAGCTGAAGCTGAAGAAATCAAAACAAAGCTGGAAGAAGCTGGCGCAGAAATCGAACTCAAGTAGTTCTATTTGCATCTGCAATAAAGCACCGGATACAGAATATTCTGTATCCGGTTTTTTTATTCTCAAAATTCAATTTTCTGCCGGCTTTGTATTTGCCACTCTTTCTTTCCTATGCTATAATAAAGAGCACAATAGAACAACATCAATCCGTTTTTATAAAGGAGCATACTATGAGCTCAAAATTTCTTCCAATTACCAGGGCAGAAGCTCTCGAGCGCGGCTGGGAGCAGCTGGATTTTGTTTATATCATCGGCGATGCCTATGTCGATCACCCCAGCTTCGGCGCTGCGATCATCTCGCGCGTAATCGAGGCGATGGGCTTTTCCATCGGCATCATCTCTCAGCCGGTGTGCGACCGCGACTACATGGAATTTGGTCTGCCGAAATATGCCTTTCTGGTCACCGGCGGCAACATCGACTCGATGGTTGCACACTACACCGCTGCCAAACGCAAGCGCAGCGATGACGCCTATACCCCGGGCGGAAAAGCCGGCAGACGTCCTGACCGCGCCACCATCGTTTATTCCCGCAAGCTCCGCGAGCTTTACCCCGACTCGACCATCGTGATCGGCGGTCTGGAGGCTTCTCTGCGCCGGTTCGCACACTATGATTACTGGGACGATGCAGTGCGTCCATCCATTCTGGTGGATACGCAGGCGGATATGCTGCTGTACGGAATGGGTGAAAAGGTCGTTCGTCAGTTAGCTAACCAGCTTGCCGATGGAAAAGACATCCACGACATCCGCGATATCCGCGGCACCTGTTATCTGTGTACACAGGATGAAATCCCTGCTGAAAGCGTTTCCTGCGCTTCCTACCACAAGGTTTCCGAAAACAAGGAAAGCTACGCAAAAGCGCATCAGATTCAAAACGAGTGGCAGGATGCGGTCTACGGCAAGATCATCGTTCAAAAGCAGACCGACACCGACTATCTGGTGCAGAATCCACCGATGTCCACCCTCACCCGAGAGGAATTGGACGAGGTGTTTGAGCTTCCTTTCACACGCACCTACCATCCTTCCTATGAAAAATTGGGTGGCGTAGACGCCATCAAGGAAGTGGAATTTTCCATCATGCAGAACCGCGGATGTTTCGGAAACTGCAATTTCTGCGCGATCACCTTTCATCAGGGACGGCAGGTTGTTTCCCGAAGCGAGGAATCCATCCTCAAAGAAGCCGAGGAAATGACTCACAACCCTCATTTCAAGGGCTACATCCATGACGTAGGCGGTCCGACCGCAAACTTCCGCTACCCCTCCTGCAAAAAGCAGCTGAAATACGGTCTGTGTCAAAACCGCAAATGTCTTGCGCCAAAACCTTGTCCGCAGATGGATATCGACCACTCGGAATATGTACAGCTGCTGCGCAAACTGCGCAAAGTCAAGGGCGTGAAAAAGGTCTTTGTCCGTTCGGGCATCCGCTACGACTATGCCATCGCCGACCCCGACCCGACCTTTATGCAGGAGCTTGTCAAATACCACATCAGCGGTCAGCTCAAGGTCGCACCTGAGCATTGTGTCAACCATGTTCTGGATACAATGGGCAAGCCGCATATTCAGGACTTCGACCGCTTCTGCAAATGCTTTTACGAGGAAACCAAAAAAATCGGCAAGGAGCAGTACCTTGTCCCTTACCTGATGTCCTCCCATCCGGGATGCACGATTGCCGATGCGGTAGAACTTGCGCTCTATCTGAAAAAGCACCATATGCGACCGGAGCAGGTGCAGGACTTCTATCCGACGCCTGGCACCAATTCCACCTGTATGTTCTATACCGGTTTAGACCCGCAGACCATGAAGCCGGTCTATGTGCCGAAAACGGCGGAAGAAAAATTCTATCAGCGCACCCTGCTGCAATACTATAAACCGGAAAACCGCCGAAACGTCATTGAGGCATTGATTCATGCGCACCGCGAGGATTTGATTGGTTACGGCGCAAACTGTCTTGTCGCACCGGATGCAGAATATATCCGCACCCACAACCAGAAAACTGCTGCGAACCGAAATACCCCTGCGCCTTCCAGCCGCCGCACAAACGGCAAACCGGCAGCAAGAAAGCAAAAGGCTGCGCGCAAAACACCTGTTGTGGAACGTGGTGGACTGCTCACCAACGACACACGCTCTTCCCGCAAAAAATATCGTTAACAGAAAGGATTCCCTATGGCAAAGCGAAAAAAACAATATAACCAGCGTCTCCCCAAATGGGTCGTCTCGGTCTTTGCGGTCATCGCCGTTATTTTAAGCATCATCACCTTTGGCGGAGATGTCATCGGCGTCGATACCTCCTTTGTGCAGGAGTGCATGAATGTCATCGACCGCATTCTCTATGGTGGTCCGACCGGTCCAACGCCTTCCCTGCCTGCTTCCGGTCAGGCGAAGGTATATATCATCGACGTTGAGCAGGGGGAAAGCATCCTCATCACCACCGAGGAAAAATCCATGCTCATCGACGCCGGTGAAAACAACATGGGTCAAACCGTACTGGATTTTATCGACACATTGGGACTTGACCACCTTGACTATGTGCTCGCTACCCATCCCCACTCCGACCACATCGGCGGCATGGATACCGTCTTGGAAAACATCGACGTAGGCGAGGTTTTCTTCGGGGATTTGCCGGACGAGCTCACCCCCACCACCAAAACCTACGAGGACGTTTTGGACGCCATTGAGGAAAAGGATATTCCGCTTTCTCTGGCAGCCCCGGGCGACACACTCGACCTTGGAAATGGCGCAGTGCTGACCTTCCTTGGACCTGTCACACAGGACATTTCCAGCCTGAACAATGCCTCTGTTGTCAGCCGTCTTGACTTTGGCGAAACTTCCTTCCTGTTTAACGGCGACCAAGAGGTTCCAATGGAAGAACTGCTGCTCGACAGCAATGCTTATCTTGACTGCGATATGATGACCATGGGACACCACGGAAGCTCCACCTCCTCCTCACAGGCTTATGTGGACGCAGTCTCCCCTGATTATGCCGTCATCTCTTGCGGACGCGGCAACAAGTACGGTCATCCGCACAAGGAAACCACCGCCATGCTCGACGAAATGGACATTGAATATTACCGCACCGATTTATCGGGCAACATCACCTTTACCAGTAACGGCAAAGACATCTCTGTCCGCACCGAGAAACCGTAACCAAACCTGCATATCCTGCACACCTGATTTTTACAAGGAGTTGTCTGTTTATGAGAGAACTGATTATCGACCGATTTGAAGAAACCTACGTCGTCTGCCAAACACCTGACGGGCAGTTGGATGCCTTTCCGCGCAAACGCCTGCCGGAGAATGCCAAAGAAGGCAGCTGGCTGGTCATCCACGATGACGGCACAGTGGAGGTGGACATTGAAAAGACCCTCCGCCATCAGGCAATCAATATGTACCGCATGAAAAATATGCTCAAACGCCGCAAAACTGACCCTGCTGACTAAATGCCAAAATCTCATCAGATCAAAATCTGATGAGATTTTTTTAATTACATATTGACATTTCTCGATATGTTGCTTATACTATATATCGAAGAACATCAATATGAGGTGATCCCATGAACCCTTCCTATACAGAAAACGTCGCCATCTTCAAGGCTTTGAGCGACGAGAACCGCTGGAAAATCCTTGAATTTCTGCAAGGCGGCGAAAAATGCGGCTGTGTGCTGCTCAATAAGCTCGACATCAGCCAGTCTACCCTGTCCCATCATATGAAAATCCTCTGCGACTCCGGCATTGTGGTCGGACGCAAAGATGGCAAATGGATGCACTACTCCATCTCCCCCGAGGGCATTGAAACGGCACAGCGCCTGCTTCTTTCCCTCTCACAACCCGTTCTTGAACCGCAGCACTCTTCTGAACAGGGATGCGGCTGCAATAAAATTTCGCTACGAGGTGATTGTTCTATGGAAAACAAAACACAGCTCTATGTCCTGACCGGTTTTTTAGGTTCAGGAAAAACCACTATTTTGCTCAAACTTCTGGATACACTCAAAGACAAAAAGATCGGCGTTATCCAGAACGAATTTGGCAAACTCGGCATTGACGGCACCATCCTGCGCAATGATAATATCAAGATGGTCGAACTGAACCGCGGTTCCATCTTCTGTTCCTGCCTGCGGCTTTCCTTTGTGCAGGCTTTGGCGGAGATGGCGGAGCACCACTTTGATTATCTCTTTGTCGAAAGCTCCGGCATCGGCGACCCGTCCAATGTGCTGGAAATCATCGAAGCGACCAAACAGATCTCCGGCGACTGCTTCGATTATCACGGCTCGCTGTGTCTGGTGGATGCAGTCAACTTTTTCGACCAGCTCGGCGATATGGAATCGGTTTACCGCCAGCTCAAACACTGCCATATGGCGGTGCTGACCAAGGTCGATCTGGTGGATGCCGACAAGCTCGTTGCGCTCAAAGAAAAAATCCGCGAGATCAACCCTGTCTGCCGCATCGAAACAAGTTCAAACGCCAGCCTTGATCTTTCCTTCCTCCACGAAAATCTTCTGCAATACCAGTGGGCAGAAAACGAGGAAACCACCAACTCGGAGGAAACCAAGCCAAAAACACTTTTCATGAACTTTGAGGGAGAGATAGACCCTGAAAAACTGGAAAACTTCCTCACCGTTTTGGAACCTGACCTTTACCGCGCAAAAGGCTTTTTCCACTTCACCGACGGCTGGCATCAGGTAGACGTGGTCGGCAGCAGAATCGACCGCAAACCTTGCCCAGAGCAGGAAAAATCCCAGATAGTATTTATCTCCAAGATCGGCACCGCTATCATCAAAAAAATCTTTGCTGCATGGGAGTTCGAGGTTGGACTGCCAATGGAGCTGAAAAACTAAAAGGAGGGTGCATATGAGCGTCAATATCAAGGTCATCGGCGAAGGCTGCGACCGCTGCGACACCTTATTCAATAATACCATCGAGGCAGTGGCGGAGCTCCAGCTCGACGCGGAAATTGAAAAAATCGAAAATCTGATTGAAATTGTAAAACTCGGCGTACTCTCTGCGCCATCGCTGATGGTAGACGGCAAACTGCTTGTCAGCGGTCAGGTGGCTTCCACCGAAAAAATCATCAAACTGCTGAAAAAATACCAATAATTCCGGTATAGAAAATCCAGAGGGAAGATTCCTTCTTCCTAAAATCTTCCCTCTGGACTCCTGCCTTCGTTGGCTGTTGGCACAGCCTGTTTTTTCAAAATATAAATCGTTATAATTCGATAGACTAATCACGGGAGGTCCATTTATGAACACCGTCAAATCCATCTGGTTTTTCTTTCAGGATCAAATCTTAGGGATGCAGTGGCTGAAAGCGCTGATCACAAATCTTCTGACTGCCATCGGCGTGGACAGCACCTCCGCATTAGGCGGAAGCCTTTGCTTTTTCATCTATGACGTCATCAAGATTTTCATTCTTCTCTCGGTGCTGATTTTCAGCATCTCCTATATCCAGAGCTTTTTTCCGCCCGAGCGCACCAAAAAAATCCTCGGACGTTTTCATGGCATCGGCGCAAACACCCTTGCCGCACTGCTGGGAACTGTCACACCGTTTTGTTCCTGCTCCTCCATTCCGCTGTTCATCGGCTTCACCAGTGCCGGTCTGCCGCTGGGCGTCACCTTCTCGTTTTTGATTTCCTCTCCGTTGGTTGACCTCGGTTCGCTCGTGCTGCTGACCAGTGTGTTTGGCGGTAAAATCGCCGTTGTCTACGTTGTTGTTGGACTGATTTTAGCGGTACTCGGCGGTTCGCTGATCGAACACCTGCACCTGGAAAACGAGGTGGAAGAATTTATCCGCAGCGCCGGACGTGTTGATATCAATATGCCGGAACTGACCGTTGCTGACCGTCTGGACTACGCAAAGGAGCAGTTGCTTTCCACCGTCCAAAAAGTTGCACCATACATTTTCATCGGTGTAGGCATCGGCGCTTTAATCCACAATTTTATTCCCCAAACAATCGTTGAACAGCTTCTCGGTGCAGACAAATGGTACTCCGTTCCTCTTGCCACCCTCATCGGCGTTCCGATGTATGCGGACATCTTCGGCACCATCCCTGTGGCAGAAAGCTTGTTCGCCAAGGGAGCCGGTCTTGGCACCATCCTTTCGTTTATGATGGGCGTCACCGCGCTTTCCCTGCCGTCGATGATCATGCTGCGCAAAGCTGTCAAACCAAAACTGCTTGCCATTTTTATCGCTGTCGTTACTGTCGGCATCATGCTGATTGGATTCTTCTTTAACTTTGCCTTTTCGTTTTAAAACATCAAAAAGGAGCTGCCTTATCGGCAGCTCCTTTTTTTGCACAAATATCGGGAAAACTATATGCGCCGTTCTCTGGCTGTTTCATGGTGTGCCTCGGTATCTCGGAAAAAGAAAGAGATGGCCCAGATGCCTGCAAGCGCTACCAGCGTATAAATAATACGGCTGAGGAAACCTGCCTGACCGCCAAAAAGGGCCGCTACAATGTCGTACTGAAAAAGACCGATGCTTCCCCAGTTGAGCGCGCCAATGACTACCAGCGCAAGTACGATTCTATCCATCATAATAACATCTCCATTCTAAATTGCCAATGGGACAGCTGTTCTTAAACTGTATCCCATGTTATTTCAGGACAATGTTATTCTTTGCGCAACATTCGTGTTCTATTCAAGGTTTTCTTTTCATACGCTGAAAATGAATCGGGAATTTTTTCAAAATCAATGAAACCCTACTTTGCACAAATTTCATCCAAACATTTTTTGCATACACAACGTCCTTTAAAGCTTTGCAGCTCTTCTTTGGATGAGCAAAAGACACAGCACGGCTCATATTTTTTTAAAATAATTTTATCGTCCTCTGAGGTAATCTCCAACGAATCCTTAATCTTGATGTCCAGCACACGTCTGAGCTCCATCGGAAGAACGATTCTTCCAAGTTCGTCTACTTTTCTTACAATCCCTGTTGATTTCATATTGGTAATGCCCCTTTCATCTGCAAACTTCGTCTTTTCTTGATAAATATAACCTATTTTCCACCTGGTGTCAACCGCAAAGATTACCAAAATTTGGGATAAATTGGAAGAAAAAGTAAATTTTCAACAATTCCCTGTCGAAAAGTATCGAAACTGAAAGGTAGGAGGCTGATTTTTTTGCTGAATGTCCTTATCTCGGCAATTATTTTGTTTTCTTTTGTGACCGCCTGGTGCGGTGGTCGGATGGAACAGATGTGTACACGGCTGCTTGCATCCCCGCAAAAGGCGGTGGAACTGACCGTTGCCATCGGGTGCAGTATCTGTTTTTGGAGCGGCATCATGGAAACCGCACAGCGCGCAGGCATCTTAAAAACACTCTCAAATTTTTTTGCTCCGCTGATTTCTGTCCTTTTCCCAAAGCTCAAAAAGGATTCTGCGGGTGCGCAGGCGGTCTGCACCAACCTTGCGGCAAATCTGCTTGGACTTGGTGCAGCCTCTGCTCCTGCCGGTATCCGCGCCGTGCAGGAATTTCAAAAAGACACACCCGACAAAACCATCGCGTCGGACAGCAGTATCCTGATGATTCTGCTCAACACCGCCTCTTTGCAGCTGATTCCCACCACTGCCGCCGCACTCCGTTTGCAGGCAGGCTCTGCCGCTCCCATGGAGATTTTGCCGGCGGTGTGGATGGCTTCTGCCCTTTCCATCTTCACCGGCGTGACAGCGGCAAAGCTGGTTTCCCTGTTTTATAAAAACAGCCCCTTGGAGCGGCAAACCCTTCGCCCGAATCAGCAAAGGAGGAAAACGGTATGAGCTTTCTTTCCAATCTCGTCATTCCGTTGGTTCTCTGTGCCATCTTCGGCGTTGCTCTGGTACAGAAGGTGGATATTCTCTCTGCCTTTTCACACGGCGTTTTAGAGGGTCTGAAAATCGTTTTGGATATGTTTCCTGCACTGATGCTGCTGACCGTCGCCATTGGGATGTTTGAATCCTCCGGTGCGCTGGAACTTCTCTCTCGCGCACTCTCGGCGCCTGCGGTGGCACTCGGTCTGCCTGCCGAGCTTCTTCCGCTTACCTTGCTGCGTCCTCTTTCCGGCAGCGGCGCACTCGTTGTGTTTGAGAACACCCTTTCGCAATACGGTCCAGACAGTCTTCTGGGACGGATTGCCAGTGTGATGATGGGTTCGACCGAAACCACC
Organism: uncultured Clostridia bacterium; assembly: GCA_946563605.1. GTDB lineage: Bacteria > Bacillota > Clostridia > Oscillospirales > Ruminococcaceae > Negativibacillus. Next base: position 35,030 of record CAMNVW010000002.1, read on the forward strand.
TTTTATACCATCGCACTGTACTGTTCCGCCGCAGGCATCAAAAAAAGCCGGTATGCAGCACCGGCTTCTCTTTGTGCGGATTTAATGGGATTTTGCGCGAGCGTCATGGCGGTTCGGATTTTGCTGCCGTAATTTCCCGGGAAATACACACCAACATATCCTTTGTGCAAACTTTTCATTTTATTTCCGAAAAAGTAAGACGAAAGCCTTCTCCTCAATCATCATTCTAGCGGTAAACCCGTGGATTCTCCTGCTATCCGATTGTCTTTTTGGCTAATGTGTGCCAAAATAAGATTAGAAAAACAACAGGAGGCAAAAGTATGTTTCAAATTGACAAGCAAAAATTCGGTGCCTTTATCGCCGCCCTGCGCAAAGAAAAGGGATTCACCCAACGTGAGCTTGCTGAGCAACTTTTTATCTCCGATAAAGCTGTTAGCAAATGGGAAACGGGAAACAGTTTGCCTAACACTCCTCTGCTCATTCCTCTGTCGGATTTATTGGGTGTTTCTGTCACCGAACTTCTTTTGTGTGAAAAGATAGCACAGGAAAAGACGCTCGCACCCAACAAGGTTGAAAATCTTGTCAAAACGGCAATCACCTATGCAAACGAACATCCTCAGCGCGCCTATCAAGTCAACCGCAGGTGGATAGTGCTCTACGCTGTTTCGCTCTTGGTGGGCTGTATCGGTTTTGCTGCCAACGTGCTGACAAAACAACTTTGCCTGGGGAATTTACAGACCATCATGCTTTTATCCGCTCTTTTCGGCGCATACTTTTGCTGCTTTGTCAAAACCAAATTGCCAGTGCGATATGATGAAGACGAAATTGCCCTCTTCCACGATGGTGTATTCAGCCTGCATCTCCCCGGAATAAAACTCAATAACCGCAACTGGGCTTATATCCTTCGCGCCGCCCGTATCTCTCTGTGCTTGTGTCTGTGTCTTTTTCCGATAATCAATTTCATTGCTGTTCGTACTGCACCGAACCAATGGACGGCGGTCGGAAACATTGTCCTTTTACTGCTCTTTCTTGGTATCTTTTTTATTCCCATGTATTGGGTCGGAAAAAAGCATGAATCCTAAAAATCCATTTTCTACGGCAAAAAGACAGCCCCCTGTCGGTAATCCAAGCCGCACGGGAACATCTTCTCGGTGAGCAGAAAATACTGGTCGGTGCAGCGGCTCTCCAACTGTGCAAACTTCTGCGCCGCCGCGGAGGTTTGCTCCAGTCTTGCAAGGCTTGCAGAAACAGGCAGGACAGCGGTCGTTTTCATCCGCGAAAGGATTTCCCTGCCCTTGCCGTTTGCACCTAAGATCCGCAGATATGCCGGCGGCTGTTCATGCAAATCCGACGGCATCCCCAAAAAAGCCGCTGTCACCAGCCGCCGCACTCTGGAAAGCGGGTAGCGTTTTGTCTTGATCCCATCGTAAAGTTCCTGCAATGAGCGCGCCTGCCGAATCGCCTGATACAAGCGGTTCTCGATACCCTCGGAGCAGTCCGGCAGTTGGGTGAGTTCCTCTTTTCTCCTGCTGCGCAGCACCGACAAAACCGCCCGTTCCCCGCGCAGAAGATCGGCGGTCTGTCCATCCATCTGTGCCTGACGGTACAATTCATACGCACTCTGAGGCAGATATTGCTTTGCCGTCTGCCAATCCTGCGCCGCTATCAACTGCCGAATATAGCTTGCACTGGCAAACTCCCCCACAGGCGTTCCATCATGCGCACTGCCCATCCGTGCGACTGCCATCGGTGCAATCCTCTTTTCCCGATCGCATCTTTGCAGCTGGTACAGATATTCCACCGCTAAAATATTGTTCGGCTTTTGCAAAAGCCCTGCGATTCTTTCTCCAAACACCTGCTTTACCGCAAGTTCCCTTGCTTTTGCAAAGGTAAGACCCTTTCGCAGCTCCTGCTGCAACGCTGTTTTTACATTGACGTCATCCAGCGCCGCCGCTGCCTGCTGTAACTCCTCCAGCTGTGCGTCCTCCGCACCAAAGCAAAGGACATCCGCGCACCCCATCGCACAGGCGGTCTGCACTGCGCCATAGGCAAACCGCTGCGCGCCTGCCATCGCATAGCAGACCGGCAGCTCCAGTATCAGATCCGCGCCGTTTTCGAGCGCTGCTTTTGCGCGTATCTGCTTTGGAAAAACAGCAGGCGTTCCGCGCTGGGTAAAGTTTGGACTCATCACCACCGCAATGTGGTCGATTCCCTGCTCGCGCATTTTTGCAAGCTGCCACCGATGTCCGTTATGAAACGGATTGTACTCCGCAATCACCACAGCCGTGCGCATTTTGTTCACCCCTTTTTGTGATTTTAAGATTATCTCACGGAATTTCCAGTCAAAATTCCCGAAAAAAACAGTCCTGTTCTGCACTTTTCAAAAAATATTGCCCTATAAAGCGAAAAATCACAGTTTCTCTCTTGAAAAGTACACCCAGATATAATAATATATTAGGTGTATAAAGGTGTCAACCTTGCCCCTGTGCCCTTGCGCTCAGGAGCGTTTCAATTTTTTATGGGAGGAATTTAAAATGAAAATTCTCGTTTTAAACTGTGGAAGTTCATCCTTAAAGTATCAGCTGATTGATATGGAAAATGAAGAAGTTCTGACAAAAGGTCTGTGCGAAAGAATCGGTATCGAAGGTTCCGTTCTGACCCACAAAGTACCAGGCAAAGACAACTATATTGTTGAGACCCCAATGCCAGACCATTCCGTAGCAGTTCAGCTGGTTCTGGATGCTCTGACCGACAAAGAGCACGGTGTTATCAACTCTGTTGATGAGATCAATGCTATCGGTCACCGCGTACTCCACGGCGGTACAAAATTCACAAAATCCATCGTTGTTGACGCTGACGTTAAAGCTGCTATCCGCGAGTGCTTTGACCTCGGTCCTCTCCACAACCCAGCTAACCTGATGGGTATTGAAGCTTGCGAAAAAGTTTGCCCAGGCAAACCAAACGTAGCTGTATTCGATACCACCTTCGGTATGGGCATGGATGAAAAATCCTACCTGTATGCAATTCCACATGAGTACTATGAGAAATACGGCATCCGCCGCTACGGTTTCCACGGTACCAGCCACGGATTTGTTTCCAAAGAAGCAATCAAATTCGGCGGTCTGAAAGAGGATGCAAAAGTTATCGTTTGCCATGTCGGCAACGGCGCTTCCATCTCCGCTTCCATTGGCGGCAAATGTGTAGATACCTCCATGGGTCTGACCCCTCTGGAAGGTCTGATCATGGGTACCCGTTCCGGCGATATCGACCCAGCTGTTATCCAGTACATCTGCAACAAAGAAAACAAAACAGCTGACGAAGTTGTTACCATGCTCAACAAGAAATCCGGTCTGCTCGGCATGAGCGGCGGTCTGTCCTCCGACTGCAGAGATATCACAAAAGCTGCTGAAGAAGGCAACCACCTCGCACAGGTTACTCTGGATGCTTACACCTACCGCATTGCTAAATACGTTGGCGCATACGCTGCTGCTATGAACGGCGTTGACGCTATCGCATTCACCGCTGGCGTTGGTGAAAACGACATCGAAATCAGAGAAGAACTCTGCGAGAAATACTGGGGCTACCTCGGTGTTAAGATCGACAAAGAAGCAAACCACACCAGAGGCGAAAACAAAGTTATCTCCGCTGCTGATTCCAAGGTTAAAGTTATGGTTATCCCAACCAACGAAGAGCTTGCAATCGCTAGAGATACTCTGGCTCTCATCTAAGTTTTCTTGTAAAACTATCAACGCTCCTGTCCGTTTGGACAGGAGCGTTTTTTTGTTGACAAACTTTAAACAGCAAGGTAAAGCCGGCAATTTTGAAAATCATAGTCCTTCCCCAAACAGGAAACCTTCCCTTCCAGCAAGAGATAGCCGGTTTGCTGGTCTGCATCCGTCATCGAAAAGGAAAAATCCAACGGCAGGGTCACTCTGCCGTCCTCGGAAAACTGGATTGGCACGACCTGTGCTTCCCTATTTGGCGCGCAGAGGGTCAGTGTAAAATCATGCAGGTGGCAATCCTGTTTGCAATAAACGTCCATGGAGAAAGAGGAAAGCTTTGCACAATACGCATCCTCCCCCGTTTTTTCCAGCGTGTAACCACAGGAAAAAGCCGCTTTCGCCAATGCTTTTTCGGCGTTGCCACTTTGTATCTCCTCTGTCTGCGCTGTGGGTTGCAAAAGCAGCAGAATGCCTTGCGCCGCCTTTTCTTTCGGATAAATCATCCGAAACCAAAACGGGATCTCGCCGCTGCCGTTCCCCTCCCGATGCCGTCCGGAAAATTCCATCACCTGACTGACTGCTGTATCGATACGCCTTTCCATCAGGATACGCTCGGCTGTTTGACTCCTCAGCCAGACCAGAGAACAGGCTAACAGCAGCGTCAGAATACCGAGCACCACTCTTGGGAAAACTGGAGATTTTTCTATCTCCCTCACCCCCTATCGTATATGTTATTGATATGCTAACATACCCTTTATTTGCGGTCAACCATTATAGAAAACAACAATATTTATAATCATACAGAAAAGCCTTTCCGTCCACTTCTGTTTTAGAATAATTATCCTAAAATAACTCAAACCTGCACCAAACGATATATAAAATGTATGTTTATAAGGTGCATTTTTCTTGTTTTTATTGCAGACCGATTGAGGAAATCAATAGGAGAAAAAAATCTTTTTTGACGGATTACTCTTGCATCCCATAGATTCTGACGGTAAAATAAGAAGTACCGACTTGTTATCACGATCAATCTTGAAAGGAAGATATTATGCTTACTCAAGAATGCCTTGAAGATGCTGTCAAATACGGCCAATGCTTTGTCAAACTCGGAAAACCCGCTGAATATATCCCGGAGCTTGCTCGGGTCAATAAATATCATCTGGGCGCTTGCGTGGTTGGTTTGGACGGCACCATCATGGAGTACGGGGACACCCGCATACCGTTTACCATCCAGAGTATTTCCAAAATCGCCTCGCTGATTCTGGCAATCAACGACAAAGGCTCGGACTATCTGTTCCATGACAAGGTGGGCGTAGAACCGACCGGCGATCCGTTTAACTCGATCATCAAACTGGAAACCAAGACCAGACCTTTCAATCCGTTTATCAACGCCGGCGCTATCACCGTTGCCAGCTGCATCGATGGAAAAGACTCCGATGAAAAATTCGGCCGCTTTCTTGCCTTCGTCCGCAAGCTGTGCGGCAACGAGGAGATCACCCTCAACGAATCTGTTTATCTCTCCGAAAAGGCGACCGGCGACCGCAACCGCGCGCTTGCCTACTATCTGAAGGCCTCCGGTATTCTGGAAGGCAACGTGGAGGAATGTCTGGACTTTTACTTCAAAATGTGTTCGGTCAATGTTACCGCGGTGGATATTGCCCAAATGAGCGCTGTGCTGGCAAATCACGGAACCTGCCCTTCCAGCGGAGAGGTGCTCATCGAACCCCACAGTGCAAAAGCAATCCGTTCCCTGATGCTCACCTGCGGAATGTACGACGGCTCCGGTGAATTTGCCATGACCGTCGGCTTCCCTGCCAAAAGCGGCGTTGGCGGCGGCATTGCGGCGTCACTGGTTGACCGCATGGGTATCGGCGTATTCGGTCCGTCGCTCGACGAAAAAGGCAACAGCATTGGCGGTATTAAAATTCTGGAATACCTGTCCCAGAAGCTGGACTTTAACCTGTTCTAAATCTGTTTATAAAAAAAGAGCCTGAGAAATTGGGCGGTATCCATAAAACAGTTAAACCGACCTACGATTTGCTCATAGGTCGGTTTTGTTTGTATTATGTACTGGCGCGGGAGCGCCCAAGGCTCCCTTTACACAAGGGAGCCTTGGGTGCGGCGCAAAACCGCACTACACACTGAAAGGTGTATAGAAGTGCGCCCTTTAGTTCCTAAAGGGGGTTCAACAACCCTGCAAATTGCAGCTTGTCAATTATCTATTGATCTACTTTCTCAATTTTGAACACATTTATTGTATCTACATCCGGGCAACAGAAAACATTGCTCTTTAACTTACCACCATAGCGTAAGATATCGATCATAGGAAAAAGAACGTGAGCAGCCATTGGACACAGCTTTCCTCTTTCTGTGTCAAAATCAAAAGTATCTCCAACCTTGTGTCCTCTGTGGCAAGGACAAGTACCTTTTTGTTCTACCAAAGTTATTTTAATCTTCATAATTTCCCCTCGCTTATGTAACGCTCGATATCAACACCGAAAAATTTTTCTTTCTTATCGAGGTTATCTATAATAATGATTCTTACCGTTTCCATTGCGTGTTTGGTGGCATCATACAACGACTCACCGTTCAGCACGTCGCTGACAAGAACTGCGGAAAAGATATCTCCTGTTCCAGGGAAACGAACGTCTATCAGTTCAAATCCAATTTTGAAGTTCTCATCCTTTGTGTGGTCATATCCAATAACGCAGTTTTCACCATTCACAGAAGTGCTTGTAATGACAACAGATTTACAACCAAGCTGACGCACACTCTCAATCAATTCATCTGCTTCATCCTGACTCAAAGTATCTCTGCTGTAAAAACGATTTGTCAAGAAACAAGCTTCAGTGAAGTTGGGAATCAGAATGTCGGCGTATGAACTAAGTTTTCTCATAATCGCTACATTGTTATCTGTCATTCCATTGTATAGTTTCCCTTCGTCACCCATAATTGGATCTACAACAACCAACAACTTGTCTGTGCCTTGATTGTTAATTAGGCGCTCAACAATGTTAATTTGTTTAGGACTAACCATAAAACCCGTGGAAATACAAT
>CAMNVW010000003.1 GCA_946563605.1 uncultured Clostridia bacterium
CGCCCCACTCCCTCGGGAACTTTCTTGTGTGAAGAAAGTTCCACAAAGAGCACACTCGGAACCTCCTGGTTCCGAGACCTCCAGCAGAGAGAGGAGTTCCCCTCTCGACTCCCCCGCAAGAAACTCACTTTCTACTCCTATAAGAGACCGTAACCAACGAACTTCTCTGCCCTTTTTATTTATCTCTAAAAATATTTTTAAAAAAGTTTATAAAAAGGCTTGCATTTTACTTTGAGATGTGATATTATAATAAAGCGCTTAAAAATATATCGCGGGATGGAGCAGTTTGGTAGCTCGTCGGGCTCATAACCCGAAGGTCGTTGGTTCAAATCCAGCTCCCGCAACCATAGGCAATCGTCGAAAGGCGGTTGCCTTTTTTTGTTATGAGAACGCCGAATCCGCACCTGCGGTGAGCACTTCGCGTTCGGACTCTTTTCCTTTATCCTGCTAGGTGCTCGCGCTGGAAGCTATCTGCAAACTATCACCCCTGTCATCAGACTCTTTTCTTCTGTCTGACATAACGATGCTGCATCAATCAACGCAAACAAAAAACCGTACAGCTTATGCTGTACGGTTTTTTATCTGCAATCGTTATGCCGCTGCTTTCTTCTTCGCTGTGGCTTTTGTTTTCGCTTCGATGCGGTCAAAGTTATGAATCCAGTCTACCTTCAGGAAGTAAATCAGGAATACGACACTGCTGCAGGACCATGTAATTGGATACGCGCGGGAAACGGTCTGCAATTCCGGTACGAATTGGATTGCAACTGTAATGTAGATTACACGAACTACGCACCAGAAAACCATCATCGTAACCATCGAAACACTCGCCTTGCCTGCGCCTCGCATAATCGCTGCGATACAGTGCGAGAAAGCCAGCAGACAATAGAACAAACAGATCGTGCGCATATGCAGTGTGCCAAATCTGACAACATCCGGCTGATCATTAAAAATTGCGATCATCTGCGGTGCGAAGATGTACGAGATAATACCGATCAATTCTGCAATCACTATGGAACAGCCAATGCCGAAACCAGCACCTTTTTTCACACGGTCATACCGGTGTGCCCCCAGGTTCTGTCCGACAAAGGTGCTCAGCGCCTGTGTAAAGCAGGTAATCGGCAGAAATGCGAAGCCTTCCAGTCGGGAATACGCACCGCAGCCAGCCATTGCAGCCGAGCCAAAGGCATTGATATTGCTCTGTACGATAACATTCGCAAATGAAACTACCGAGTTCTGAACGCCTGCCGGCAAACCAAATCGGAGGATATCGCGCAGGCTCTTGAGATCGAACCGAATCTCTCTCCAATCCAGATGGTATACCTCGGTTGTTGAACGCACCAGATAGGTGACGCACAGCAGCACGCTGATACCCTGTGCAATGGTTGTTGCCGCGGCAGCAGATGCAACGCCCCAATGCAGTCCTGCTACAAAGAACAGATCCAGCGATACATTGATCACACTGGAAACCATCAGGAACATCAGCGGATGTCGGCTGTCGCCTACCGCATGAAGAATACCTACAAATATATTATACATGACCGAGAAGATAATACCGTAGGAATAAACGCGGAAATAAATAATGGATTCAGCCAGAACGTTTTCAGGCGTTCCCATCCACTGCAGCAACGTAGGCGTCAAAATAACGCCAAACGCCGTTAAAAATGCACCTGCCGCCAAACCAAATGCAATCATCGTATGTATGGCTTTGCGCATATCGTCGTATTCTTCTGCGCCAAACAGCTTTGCAATGACAACGCCTGCGCCCATCGCGACACCGTTAAAAAGTCCAACCATCATCTGAATCAGGCTTCCTGAGGAACTAACTGCCGCCAAAGCAGTGTCACCGATATAATGACCTGCTGTCCAGGAGTCAAACATACTGTAAAACTGCTGGAGCAGACCTCCAAAAAATATTGGCAGTGCAAATAAAAGGATCGCCTTCCATATCGAACCTTCTGTCATGTAGTTTTGCTTCGTTTGCATAAGACTCTAACACTTCCTTACCTTTTTTCCACAAGTAAACAACAATTAAATTATATATCGGTTTTTTTTAGATGTCAAATCGCACGAAGATTAGAATTTTAGGTATATGAAAAAACGAGCTGTAAATATGGATTTATTTACAGCTCGTTCATTTTCGTATTTTTATTGATTATATTCTGTATCTTTCGGATTGAGATCGTCTGGATTTTCGGGATAGAATTTGCTCTTATAATAGCCCTGTGCCAGATAAACCGGCGCCAGCGGGTTATGTCCGGTCACACGGTCTTTCACCGCCAAAGCTGTAATCGGTGCTTCGGAATATTTGATGAACAGGGTGTCGTGTCCAACGCACAAACCGAGTATCAGGTTAAAATCGGTCTTTGCTTCATTTAACAGCAACGCCTGACCAATCGGGTTGCACATACTTTCGGTTTTGCAGTTGCCTCTGACCGCCTGCGCATCCGTGAGTCCGAGGAAGTCCTTGGTGATCGCTCCGTTTTTGCAGATAATGGAAACCACCTCAAAACCATTGTATTCGAGGATGTTGGTGACCTCCTGTGCTTCCTTAAACAGTCCGGTGCAGAATGCCAGACCAATTTTATGATAGCCGCCGCGGTGCAAGAATTTGATAATTTCAATCAAACGCGTATCTTTGCAGTAGCCACCGGCTTCGGTCAACGCCGCACAAACCGCAATCTTATGATTTTCTTCCTCCTGATACAGTGCCTTCGCCTGCTCTTGAATCGGGGCGTTCTTGCTCGGACATTCCGGCAAGGTCTTTTCCATATTCTGTTTTGTGCATCCTCGTTGGAAACATTTTGTACAGTTATACATTGGGCAGTTCCTCCTTTACATCTCTTTTTCTTTTCCATTATAGCACAAATCTGTGCAAATTACATCCCCTTCTTTTTGGGGAGGGTCAATTTTTCAAGCATGAAAACGACAAGGCATATCCCCCTTTTTTGCCGCATAGCTTTTATCAAAACTGATTTTAAGGAGGTTCGTATGCTCCAGCAAATTTTAGAGTCCGCCGTACAGCTGCTATGGGGACGCGGCACTGTTGCCTTCACACTGCTGTGCGGCGTTTATTTTACCGTATGCACAGGTTTCCTGCCCATTTCGCCCAAGCGATTGCCCACTGTACTGCGCAAAACGGTCGGTTCCCTTTTTGAGCCGCGCAAAAAAAATGACGGTGTCTCACCGTTTGCCGCTGTCAGCACCGCTTTAGGCGGCACAATGGGCGTCGGCAACATTGTCGGCGTTGGCGCCGCCCTCGCGCTCGGTGGCGCCGGCAGTATCTTTTGGATGTGGGTGGGTGCATTTTTAGGGATGGCAACCAAATACATGGAGGTGTTCCTTGCGGTACAGTGGCGGCAAAGGGATCCAAGCTCCTGCTCCAACAAAGGCGGTCCCATGTACTATATCTCTCAAGGGATTCCGAATCTGCTCGGAAAGATCCTCGCCGTTATTTTCTGCGTTTTCTGTGCGCTCGCAAGCTTTACCAGCGGCAGCATGACCCAGACAAATGCCATCGCACAATCGCTGATGGAAAGTTTCTCCGTTTCCCATCTCCTCTGCGCGATTGTCCTCACCGTTCTCTGCGGCTGGGTGCTGTCCGGTGGATGCGACCGTGCGGTCAAGACCTGCTCAAAGTTAGTGCCGGTGATGTCGCTGTTTTATCTGCTCGGCTGCGGCTATATCCTCTTTCGTTTCCGGCAGAATATTCCGACCGCCTTTCACGAGATATTCGCACAGGCGTTTTCCCCCAGCGGAACGGTCGGCGCAGCTGCCGGATTTTTTACAGCTATGCGGGTCGGTATTTCCCGGGGAATATTTACCCACGAAGCCGGATTGGGCAGCGCATCGATTGCGCACGCGTGCAGTGACGCCAAAACTCCCGTCGAGCAGGGCTTTTGGGGAATCTTCGAGGTGTTCTGCGACACCATTTTGGTCTGCACCGTCACTGCTGTCGCCATCCTCATCAGCGGTGTACCGCTCTCCCCCTCTTCGGCGCAGGCAGCTTTCGGCATGGTGATGGGCGACGCCGGCGAAAAGATGCTTTCTGTTGCAATCTCGCTGTTTGCCTTTGCGTCGGTCATCAGCTTTTGTCTGTACGGTCAGCGCTGTGTGGAATATCTCTTTCCAAAGAGCAAGACGGCGATGCGCTGTTACCGGATGTTATTTCTCGCCGGCTGTGCGACGGGCTGTTTTACCCAATTATCCCCCGTTTTTCTGCTGGCAGACCTGCTCAACGCCTGTCTGCTGATTCCAAATCTTGTCGCGCTGGTGATTCTCTCACCCCAGGTATTCTCTAAAACCAAAGATTATTTTCTAAAAGGAGGAAATAAGGTATGTTCATCTGTTCGGTCAAACCCAAAGACTTCATCAAACGGCTTCTTCTCATCGCTCTCCTGATTTTGATTACTGTCTGCGCCATCCGCTTTCTCAAAAAAGACGCGGCAAAGGACCCCGCTTCACCGCTGCCCTCTATTTCCCAAACGCACGACATCCACGCACCCGACAACACCTCACGCATTACATTCCTCAACAACTTCGGCTGGAAAGTTTCCAAGGAACCCATCGAGGTTGTGCAGGTGGTGATCCCCGAAACCTTCGGGGACGTCTATCAAAATTACAACGCCATCCAAACCGAGCAGGGCTTTGACCTGAGCAAATTCAAAGGAAAGCAGGTCACGCGCAGCACCTATTCGGTGCTGAACTACCCCGAACAGAAGGAGTATATCCGCGCAAACCTTTTGATTTATAACGATGAGATTATCGGTGGCGATATTTGCTCGGTCTATGCCAAAAACGGGTTTATGCACGGCTTTGCCTTCCCGACAAAGTAGTATTTCCTAGGAAATATTGAAAAAGCGAGGTTTTTCGGAGGGAAACTTAGAGAGTTTTAGCGTATTTCCCAGGAAATAGGGGAATTTACAGGAAATTTCCGAAGGATTTCCTGGGAAATATTCTGTCCCCATCCGCAGTATTGTGCGGATGGGGATTTTGTGTTTATGCGGTAGAAAAAGAGCGACACCTGTGTTATAATGGGAGCACAGGGGGGGTGAAAACTTGCAAGCATACAAAATAGGAGACTACATCCGCAAGAATCGAGAAGAAAAAGGCATCAGCCAAAAACAGCTTTGCAGCGGTATTTGTGTCCATACAACGTTGTCACGCATCGAAATGGGCAGGCAGGAACCATCCTATTACATTGTACAGGCACTTTTGCAAAGGCTCGGTATCTCGGAAGAAGGAGTTCAAATTCTGATGGGACCGCAGGAATTCGAGCTGGCTGAATTGCAGCGTGAAATTGTGGTAGATAATGCCGGCAAGCGTTTTTTAGACGCTCTGGAAAAAATCCACAGACTGGAACAATTTCCTCAAGCGCAGACCGAACCGCTGATTCAGCAGTTTTTGCTGCGGTCACGCGTGCTGTCCGGTTACGTAGAAAACGGCGAGCACAAAAAGTACGATTATCAAACACAGCGGCAGATGCTGATTCAGGCACTGGAGTTGACCTGTCCAGAGATTACAATGGACAATATCGGCAGTTTTTTGCTGAGCGAAAATGAGGCAAAAATCATCAACCAAATTGCGATTACTCATTCCGAAGAAGGAGATCGCAGACAGGCGATTGAGATTTACCGTCAGCTGCTGAAATATGTGCAGGATCACTTTGCAAATACTGAGGTCAACGAGCGTTTGCTTCCGCTGACCGCCTACAACTACTCTCGTCTGTTAGGGCGGGAACAGCGGTATGAGGAGGCTATTGAGATTGCCGAACTTGGCAGAAAATCTTGTGTAAACAGTAACAAATGTCAAATGTTGGGTTCTCTACTGTTTAATATTGCCTGTTGTCTGCATGAACTAGGCGATGATGAAAAATGTAAAGAGTTATTGATTGATGCTTACCATATCAATAAAGTGATGGAGCGTCCAAAAAGTTGTAAAGTGGTGCAGGAATATGCCAAAGAAACCTTTGGCATGGAGATTCTCTAAGCAACTTCTCCTTCTGGATCATCAATATAATCGCAAGGCATGATTCCAGACTCTCCGCCGTTTTCCGGCGGCTGGGGGGTCTGGTTTTGTGTACCCTCGTCTTCCATCGGCGGTGGGGTCGGCAGGTCGGTCGGTTTGGTTTCTTCGGCAAAAGCGGTCATTGGGATGGCGGCAAGCATCAAAGCGGCAAGCAAAGCAACAAATGTTTTTTTCATAAAAAATCAAATCCTTTCTAAAATGGTTGTCGCGACTACTTACACTATAAGCATAAAGCTTTCTGTTTGTCAATAGACATTTCACGCACACAAAAGTGTGCGTGAAATGCCTATTGCTTTCTTTAGAAAAATCGGGTATGATGGATACAAGGAGCTCCTGAAAATTAAATTAAAGGAGAGATTCATTTATGACGAATCTGAAAAAACTGTTTGCAGCCGCTATGGCAACCGCAATGCTGGCAACCATGAGCACAGGTGCGTTTGCTGCAAGCGCAAAAGACCCTGCTGGTTTACAGGAGCTCGGTGATAAATACGGAATCACTGTAGAATATGTAGGAGAAAGAGAAGGCGCACCTGTTTACGAGATTGAGGATTTAGAAAAATTCAACGAGATTATCGCAAATCAGAAACTTTCTGGAAGGGCTTCTTGTCAGCATGACTGGTTTTATATTTGGACAACCAAAGATCAGCAATGCATCCGCAATTCAAGAAATCATCATACTTATGCACAAAAATTAGAAAAGTGTAACAAGTGCGGTGTAATTATGAATACGGGAGAATGGGAAATCTGGGATTGCCCATCTGGCTGCCGCAAGAGCGATTATCTTTAAACAATATTAGCATATGTCATTAGGATAGAGGTGTAAAAATGAAGAAAAAATTACTGGCATCTATCTTATTATCAGCAATGCTGTTAAGCGGTATGCAGGTTTTTGCTCAGAAATTGGATGCTCCAGTCGCTTCAGAGGAAGATTTGATGACGTTCTCGGGAATTGAATTTGAAAAATCTTCCAAAGATGGAACGCTTATCTATAAAATCTTGGAGAGTTCCAAGGAGGGTTCCGAAGATATTTACCAAAAAGCCCTTGAGGAAAATAACCGGCGAATCGAAAAACTTTGGGATGAAAACGCTCTCTCCAAGTTTGCGGAAAAAGAAAAATTAAATATTGACTTTAACAAGGCGAATTATGGTTTGGTTCAGTTTAACTGCACCGTGTCCGATATTACAGTTGATGAGCTTTCATCGAAACTGAAACATCAGGTCATCAAGAAAACGGACAAAAGTCATCAGCACGACTGGATATACTTTGATGTTACCGATCAAAATAAAGAGAACAAACTGTTCCGCCATTGCCAGACCTGTGAAAAGTGGCAGGCATATCACCTTGATTAACACGAAAAAATAAATTCACCCACAAGCAAGTAAGGACATCCTCTCGGATGTCCTTACTGCTTTTTTTATTTATCAAAAAAACGCCGTTATTCTGCATCGTCAGAATAGATTTCCCGCACATACACCTTTTCTTCCCACTTCACAAGCTCTTCTTCCTTCGTCTGCGGCAAAAGCGCCGGCTGTTCTTCCAGCAAATCAATCATCCGGCAGTCCCGTCTGCGCGCGTAGTTGACCGTCTGCGCTGTTCCGCTGCGCACCTGATGCTCCAGATAAAACGCGCAAACACAGCTGTGTTCCACCATATAATAGTTGCGCTTTTTCATGCAGTCGGACGTATACTGCGAACACAACACCTGCACATCGTCGGCGTGCTCTTTAATCTGTTCATAAAGCTGCTGCTCCCTGCGCGTCCATTGTTTTGCCTGCTCGGGGTAGGGCAGCGCCAGATACAGCCGTATCTGCGGAAAATAGACCTTCATCTCCAGCACCGTCATTGCCGCCAGCGTATCAAAGCCTCTCGCGCCGCCGGCATAGAAGATGGTGATGTCCTCCTGCACCAGCGAGGCGATGGTCTTGCGCAGGTTCTGCCGAATCTGCTCCAATTTTTCAAATTCACGGGGCAGCTGACGATGACCTGTCAGACAGCAGCTATGCCATCTTGCCTGATTCGTAAATTGATTTTCCATCCTCTTTACCCCCTCCATTTAACCGACAGATACGCGCTTTTCGTATCCACAAAACGGTACAAGAAGTCCTTCGCTTCTTGGGCGTAATCAATGTTGATGCGCTTCGTCGCCGCGATCTGCTCGTCCGGCACGGCAATCCCCTCGCACAGATACAGTTCCTCTCCGGTAAGAAGTTTGCCGTTTTCCTTTCGCGTAATCCCCATTGCATCGCACAGCCTGCCTGGACCTGCAAGCAGGCTTTTTTTGTTTAAACTTTTGATGTTCTTTTTCATCTGCCGCAGCTGCATCATCTGCTCAATGCCCTCCACCGGCTGTGCCGCGCGTATGAGCACCGCTTCGGGAACTCCTTCCTCCCTTGTGGTGATATTCAAGCAGTGGTACATCCCATAAATAAGATAGACATACGCCCTGCCGCCTGATTCAAACATGACCTCGGTACGCTCCGATTTCCCCTTATAGGCATGACACGCCTTATCCGAAAATCCGGTGTACGCTTCGGTTTCGCAGATGATTGCGGACAGCCGCTGTCCATCCTTTTCATGGACAAGCAGCTTGCCGATGAGCTGGCGCGCCACGGCTACGGTATCCTGAAGATAAAACTGCGGTGGGAGCTTTTGAAAAGAAACCTGCTGCATTTTTACTCCTTTTCCTCTGTGGAAGATGGCATCTCCCTGCATTTCACAAGTGCAATTTCCTCTTTGCTGAGTTTGCGGCACTGTCCCTGCGCAAGATTCGGGTCTAAATCCAGTTTTCCCATTTTGACGCGCTTTAATTCCAGCACCTTTAATCCATAGGCGCCGAACATCCGTTTAATTTGGTGGTACATTCCCTCCCGCAGGATGACTTCACCCCAATCACCCTGCGGTTCGGAGGAAATCTTTTTCAGCGATGCCGGCAGGGTCAAATCTTCTCCAATGACAACGCCCTTCTCAAAGCCCTTTTCCATCTCCTCGGTGATGGTTCCGTTGACCAACGCGTGATACGTTTTACTGATATGCTTTTTCGGGGACAGGATATCATGGGCAAAATCGCCGTCATCGGTAATCAGCACAAAGCCGGTGGTATCCTTGTCCAATCTGCCCGCCGGAAACAAACCCTTGCGCCACAACTCTTTCGGCACCAAGTCCACCACCGTCGGCAGATTTTTATCCTCCGTTGCGCTGACAACCCCCTTGGGTTTATGGAGCATCAGATAAATATGCTGTTCGAGCGAGATTTCCTTTCCCTGCACCGCAACAAGATCGTTGTCCATATCGACGCCGAAGTCCGCGTTTTTGACGACCTGCCCGTTGACGGTGACTGCCCCTTTGCGAATCAATATTTTTACATCGCTGCGGGACAGCGCGCCCTGCATGGCGATGATTTTATCAAGACGTTGTTTTTTTGCCATTTCTTTTTCTCCAACCCTTTTTTCAAATCATGATTTTTCTTTTGACGGTGTCACTATGATTGTACCACAAGAGAGGAAAAAGGAAAAGTGAATAAAACAATCCTCAACCGCACAAAACAGCTATACTGTTCATTTTTGAAAATCATACGCCGCTTCTTTGCTTTCCCAACGTAATTATGAACTATATAGGCATTAAATAGCCTATATAGTTTGTTTTATTATATCAAATTTGCCTATACAATTCAAGTACAAATAAAGTAAACAGGTGATTTTTTGATAGATTATTATAGAATCGGGCAACAAATACGAAAATACAGGAAAGCTCACGGTTTCTCCCAGGAAGAACTGGCTGAAAAAATCGGCATTTCCGTCACCCACATGAGTCATATTGAAACCGGCAACACAAAACTCAGCCTGCCTGTCCTTGTGGATATTGCGCACGCGCTGGAAGTGCGGACCGACGACTTGTTAAACGAAGCCCCTCCTGAGCGGCAAATAACCTTTGAAGAGCTGGCTGCAACCTTAGAAAACTGCACCACCCAACAAATTCGTATTATCAATGAAATCGCGAAAGCCACTAAGATTGCGCTGGAAAAGTATTCCGACGTTGAATAGCGCAGCCGTAGTGTGTGGAGCTATCCCAAAAATGAATCTATAAAAAACGGCTGTGCAATTCAATGACGCACAGCCGTTTTTCTGTTTCTATTTTTTAGCGGATGACCAGTTCGCCGTTTTCGGCATCAATCACCACTTTACACAGTCCTTCGTCTTTATCCGACTGACCGATTTCTCCAGCGATGATCTTTCTGCCAAGCATCGTTTCAATATGGCTTTGGATAAACCGTTTGAGCGGACGCGCGCCATAAATCGGGTCGTAGGCGTTGTCGATGATATACTGTTTTGCAGCGTCGGTCAATTCGAGCTCGATCTGTTTTGCCATCAGACGTTTTCTCAAATCCTTCATCTGCAAATCAATGATACCGCCGATATTCTCCCTTGTAAGCGGTTTATAGAACACGATTTCATCCAGACGGTTGAGGAACTCCGGTCGGAAGCTGCTCTTGAGCAGTGCGTTGACCTGATTCTTTGCTTCCTCGCTGATATCGCCGTCCGGTGTGATGCCCTCAAGAATATAGCTGGAACCTAAGTTCGAGGTCAAAATGATGATGGTGTTCTTAAAATCGACCGTTCTGCCCTGCGAGTCGGTGATTCGTCCATCATCCAACACCTGAAGCAGGACATTGAATACATCGGGATGCGCTTTTTCCACCTCATCGAACAGTACGACGGAATATGGACGGCGGCGCACCGCTTCGGTCAGCTGACCGCCTTCCTCATAGCCGACATATCCTGGAGGCGCACCGATCAGACGGGACACCGAGTATTTCTCCATATATTCGCTCATGTCGATACGAACCATATTGTTTTCGTCATCGAACAACGTCTTTGCAAGCGTCTTTGCAAGCTGTGTCTTACCGACACCGGTTGGACCTAAGAACAAGAACGAGCCAATCGGTCTGTTCGGGTCGGAAATGCCTGCTCTGGAACGCAGGATTGCTTCACTGACAAGGCGCACCGCTTCATCCTGACCAACCACGTTTTCATGCAGGATGTCCTCCATGTGCAGCAGCTTCTCCCGTTCTCCCTCCATGATTTTGGAAACCGGAATGCCTGTCCACTTGCCGACAACCTTGGCAATCTCCTCTTCGGTCACTTTATCCCGCACAAGGCTGGACTGCTGCGCTTCCTCCGCGAGCTTTTCTTCCTTTTCCAGATCCGCTTTGAGCTGCGGCATCTTGCCGTATTTTAATTCTGCCGCTTTGTTGAGGTCATATTCCCTCTCGGCGCGTTCGATTTCTCCGCCTGTGCGTTCGATTTCCTCACGCAGCTTCTGAACCTTGGTGATTGCCGTCTTTTCGTTGTCCCACTGTGCCTTCATGGAATTAAATTTTTCGCGCAGCTGGGCAAGTTCTTTGGTAACTGTGTCCAGACGCTCTTTCGAGAGCTTGTCCTCCTCTTTTTTGAGCGCTGCCTGTGCGATTTCCTGCTGAATGATCTTGCGGTTGAGTTCATCCATCTCGATTGGCATGGAATCCATCTCGGTGCGGATCATCGCACACGCTTCATCCACAAGGTCAATCGCTTTATCCGGCAGGAAACGGTCGGAGATATAACGGTCGGACAAGGTTGCCGCCGCAAGCAGCGCCGCATCCTGAATCTTAACGCCGTGGTACACCTCATAACGTTCTTTTAAACCTCTCAAAATGGAGATGGTATCTTCGACGGTCGGTTCCGCTACAATAACCGGCTGGAATCGTCTTTCGAGCGCCGCATCCTTTTCGATATATTTGCGGTATTCGTCCAAGGTAGTCGCACCGATACAATGCAGCTCGCCTCGCGCAAGCATTGGTTTGAGAAGATTGCCGGCATCCATCGAGCCTTCGGTCTTGCCGGCGCCTACGATGGTGTGCAGTTCATCAATAAAGAGGATGATCTTGCCCTCGCTCTTTTTGATTTCACTTAACACCGCTTTGAGTCTTTCCTCAAATTCACCGCGGAATTTTGCGCCTGCAATCAGCGCGCCCATATCCAGTGAGAAGATGGTTTTATCCTTTAAGCTTGCCGGAACATCTCCGCGCACGATACGCAGCGCCAATCCCTCCGCGATGGCAGTTTTGCCGACGCCAGGCTCACCGATGAGCACCGGATTGTTTTTGGTCTTTCGGGAAAGAATCATAATGACATTGCGGATCTCCGAATCTCTGCCGATGACCGGATCAAGCTTTTTATTTCTTGCCGCTTCCACCAGATCCTGACCGTATTTTTTCAGCACATCATAGGTGCTTTCCGGCGAATCGCTGGTGACGCGGGTGTTCCCTCTGACCTGCTGGAGAACCTGCAAAAAGCTGTTCTTTTGAATATCAAACAGCTTGAAGATTTCTTTCAGATGCTGGTTTGGATTTTCAAGCAAAGAAATCATCAGATGCTCGACCGAAACATATTCGTCCTTCATCGAGTCGGCAATATTCTCCGCCTTGGCTAAAACGACATCGACATCCTGTGCAATATAAATCTTACCTGCTTCTCTGCCGGAGCCGGTCACGCCGGGCATCTTGTCAATTTCCTGTTTGACCGCCTGTGCGACTGCCTGCGGGTCCTTATCCATCTTTTTCAGCAGCTGGGCAATCAGGCTTTCGTCCAGCGTCAACAGTGCATACAGCAGGTGCTCCTGTTCAATCTGCATATTGTTGTTTTCCAGCGCGAGATTGTTTGCCATCTGTACGGCTTCCAAAGATTTTTGCGTAAATTTTTGTGCATTCATTCTCTTCACACCTTTCCTTCCAGGTTCTATTCCTATTTCTTTTTGAAGATTTTACTTAACAGATAATCGGCGTCTCTTTGAGATATTCCAAATAGAGACCCTCGATGATGTCCTCCCATTGGCTGACCTCCTGACCGATACAGGCTTTGAGAGCGCGGTCAATCATCTGGATATACGCCGCGATCGCACTGCCGATCTCATGATCCCTGCTGTTCTTGTTGAGCAGCGAAAAATTGCGGATCAATTTTCCCTGTCCCACCTGATACTGCGTCACTAGCCGCGGATACAAGCGGTGAATATATTTTTGCTCAATTTTGCAAAACTGATAAAAGAACGCATCCAGCAATTCAATCAGTGCGCCGGACTGGGTGCGCGTCATAATTTTCAGCTGTGCGATTTTCTCCTCGCTGCCTTGCGCAAGCTCTACGGTATATTTAATGGTAGGATTATATTTTACCCGAAGCGGACTGCGGATACTCAAAATGCCGTTGGCGCTGCGGCTGAGCACCTGAAACGGCTCAAAGCCATTGATGACCGACTCCAACGAATCAAAGATGTCCTTCCTGCGCTTTTCCGGCGTGATGAACGAAACATATTCCGCCAGAATCTGATTGATCAAATTGGAACGGCTGCTGCCCAATGTATACGCCGCGCGGTCTACTGCCGCCACAACATCATCGCTGAGCACCAGACTGTAAACACTTTTACTCATCTTCTTCCACACTTTCTTCCTTTTTCATCATTGTACGACATATTATTAAATTTGTCAACCGCATTATATAATATTATCTGCAAATTTACAGTTTATATACAAATCTCCTCGCCGCGTGTGTACAAGATTTTCACCTTTCCGCACGATACAATTTATCAAATGTATGTTAAAATAAAGGGCAGACGGACAAAACGCCTACCCATATCAACGATTATCTTATGAAGGAGTGTACACATATGCAACCTATTATCAGCGCTGACAACACCTGGGCATTATGGGCTTTTCTGATCGGTGATGCAGCACTTTCAATCTGGCTGGAACAAAAATACAAATGGGCTTCCAAAGTGACCGGCTGTGTCCTTGCACTCATTGGAATGATGGCTCTTTCCAATCTCGGCATCATCCCAACCGAATCCCCTGTTTATGACAGCGTGTGGTCTTATGTCGTCCCATTGGCAATTCCACTGCTACTGTTTCCATGCAACATCAAGAAAATCGGCAGGGAAAGCGGCAAGCTGCTCATCATCTATTTAATCAGCTCTGCCGGTACGGTGATTGGCGCGCTGACCGGATTCTTTGCACTGCATAAATTCATCCCGGACGCGAATATCGTCGCTGCGATGTTTACCGGAACCTACACCGGCGGTTCGGTCAACTTTGTCGCAATGGCGGACACCTTCAACGCCTCCGCACAGTTAAGCTCGCAGGCAGTTGTTGCGGACAACCTGTTGATGGCGCTGTACTTCTTTATTTTGATTGCAATGCCTTCCATCAACTTTTTCCGCAGAAATTATAAACATCCGCTGGTCGATGAGGTAGAAGCAGGACTGGGAAGCGGCGCGAAAAATTACTGGCGACCAAAACCGATTTCCCTGATGAACATTGCGTTTTGCTTTGCTTCTTCCACCATCATCGTCGCTGTTTCCACCATGCTCGCAGATTTCTTTGCAGGTTTATTCCCGGGCGACGGCATTTCCTTTATTCTCAACCAGCTGCTCGGCAACAAATACCTCATCATGACCACCATTACGATGCTTTGCGCCACCTATCTGCCAAAGCTTTTCAACAACGCTCCGGGCGCGAATGAAATCGGCACCTTCCTCATTTACATTTTCTTTGCGGTCATCGGCGCACCGGCTTCGATTTCCAGCATCATTATGCAGGCTCCGCTGCTGTTGGTGTACGCGCTGATTATCATTGGCTGCAATATGCTGATCACGCTGATCTTCGGAAAGCTGCTTCATTTCAGCTTGGAGGAAATCATCCTTGCCTCCAACGCAAACATCGGCGGCCCTACCACCGGTGCTGCGATGGCAATTTCCAAAGGCTGGAATAAGCTGGTCGGTCCTGTCATGCTGATTGGTACACTCGGTTATATCCTCGGCAACTACTACGGCATCTTGCTCGGCAACCTGTTAAAATAGGCATAATGTAAAAAAGAGGGCAAAGGAATATCCTTTGCCCTCTTTTTAATTTAGAAAGTTTTCGCCAGCCTTTTACAAAAGGCTGCGGATTCCAAAGGCAGCGCCTTTGGTAGGGTTTGGGACAACGTCCCAACAATAAAATAATAAAATAGAAATCGTTAGGGGCAGGATGCTGTTTCGATGTTGTGGTACGGGAGTACCGTTTCACGAAGTGAAACCTGCTTTCCGTTATAAGCAAGCTGCCTGCATCCGCAGGCAGGGTACTTCCGCACCATAGCGCTGATTTTACATAGTGCCCCAAACGATTTTTATTTTTATATTATTTTTGTTTTTGGCATTTCGCACGTTATGATAAACACTGAAAACAATGCAAAGCCAATTTTATCTTAAAAGCAAAAGTGTGACCTTGCGACCAAGGGCTTTGCCCTTTGGAAACCCACAACTTTTGAAAAAGTTGACAAAACTTTTATTTTGAAAATCGCAAGATTTTCTCCATCTTAAAATTGGTCATCACAACGCCTTTCCTCTCGACCTGCTGCTGTCTTAAAACACGATAGCCCCTCGATTCAAAAAAAGGTCTTGCTGTAATGGACACATCCGAAGTGACGCTCGCACAGCCGGCATCCTTTGCCGCCTGCTCCAATGTCTGCACCAGCAGCGTTGCGACGCCCTGCCGCTGAAAGTCACGGCTGACATACAGCCTGTCCAGATAGCCGCTTTGCACGTCCATATCTGCAAAGCCTGCCATCTGCCCGCCTTCCCACACAACCAGACTCAGATGCTGCTGCAAAGAATTGTGCCATCTGGTTCGGGTCTGCTCGTCCTCCAGCACACTGTACGGCGCCCATGCTTCCTGCTGCGCCTGATTATAGTCGCCTGCGTTGACGCTGTGTACCGTATCGCAAAAAAGCTGAAGCATTTGTGTGAGATCCTGCGCCCGATAGTGTTTCAGTTCCATTGTTTTTCCTCCTGTTGTTTGATAAATAAACTGCAAATCGAAAAAATCCGCCTTTATCTGTTTTAACATTTTAAGCAATGATTTTTCAAAGCTCATTTACACCGGCTTAACAAACAATTTTTTTGCCGGTGTATAATAAGGATGTACTCAAAAACAAGAACGAAGCCGCATCGTTCATTTGAGTATTTGCTCTACCCTCCTCAAAAACACACCTCAGAAGAAAAAGACCTGTCGGAATCGACAGGTCTTTTTACTTTTATACAAACCTGTTGTTATTTTTTCCCCTTTGCCCTCGGATAAGGCGTTGGACAGTCGGTACGTCCAAGCAGATAATCGGTACTGGTTCCGTAAAAATCCGCAAGCGCGCAAAGAAGCTCGTCGGTGAGGGATTGCGTTCCTGTTTCTATATAGCTGTATTTTCTCTGTGTGATATGAATTGCCTTTGCTACCGTTTCCTGTGAAAAGTCATGGTCCTCCCGTAAATCTTTGATCCTGTTCTTCATTTTCATCACCCTGTTTTAGGGTAACTCAGACGGATTTTATCTATCGACTTTTAGATAGAATTTATCTAAGATAAGATTAGGAGAAGGTATTGTATGAAACATATTCTTTCCTGCGAAAATGAATTTTGCATTTACTGGAAAAAGGATCAATGCGTTTTAGACAAAATTTCTTTAGACAATCAGGGTGTCTGTCAAGCGTGTATTCATGTAACGATTCCAGACGACCAACTGGACACCCGACCAACTGGACACCCTGCGCAAAAAACTGCTTGATACCTTAGAAAACTCAACCGAGATATAACCCAAAAAGGACAGAGGTTAAAACAAACCCCTGTCCTTTTTCATCGCCTATCTTATCTGTTTTTGCTCCAAGCTTTCATACGCTCAGCTTTATCCAGAATACGTTTTCTCATGCGGATGCTTTGTGGTGTGACTTCAATCAGTTCATCGTCGGTGATAAACTCGATTGCCTGCTCCAAGCTCATGTTCTTCGGCGGAATCAGGCGCAGCGCGTCATCGCTTCCCGATGCACGGGTGTTGGTCTGATGTTTCTTCTTGCAGACGTTAACGACGATGTCCTCATCCTTTGGAGACTGTCCAACGATCATACCCTCGTAAACTTCCACACCAGCGCCGATAAAGAGACTTCCTCTTTCCTGTGCATTGTACAGACCGTAGGTAACAGAAGTGCCTGTCTCAAATGCAATCAGAGAACCGGTAGTACGTTTTGGAATGTCGCCCTTATATGGTTCATATCCATAGAATACGGAACTCATGATACCTTCACCCTTGGTGTCGGTCAAAAATTCGTTGCGGTAACCGAACAGACCTCTTGCAGGAATGATAAATTCCAGCTTCGTTCTGCCGTTGAATGGGTTCATCGAAACCAGTGTACCTTTTCTGGTACCCATCTTTTCCATGACCGAACCGGTCGCAAAATCTGGAACGTCGACAACCAGCTGTTCCATTGGTTCCAGTGTCTTGCCGTTTTCCTGCTGGAACAGTACCTGTGGGGTGCTGACCTGGAACTCATAGCCTTCACGGCGCATGGTTTCAATCAGGATGGACAGGTGCATCTCACCACGGCCTGCTACGCGGAATGCCTCGGTGGATTCTGTTTCGTATACGTGCAGGGAAACGTCCTTGAGGGTTTCCTTGAACAGACGGTCGCGCAGGTGACGGGAGGTCAGGAATTTACCCTCTTTGCCTGCAAATGGGCTGTTGTTGACCGAGAAGGTCATCTCAACCGTTGGTGCGGAAATCTTGACAAATTCCAGCGGTTCCGGTGCATCCGGCGCGCAGATGGTTTCGCCGATGGTCAGCTTCTCAATACCGGAGATGCAGACGATATCGCCGACGGTTGCCTGCTGTGCAGGAACTCTCTGCAAGCCTTCAATCTGGTACAGGGTAACGATCTTTGCGCGGTAGGAAACTTCTGGGTGATGGTAGTCGCAGACGATGACCTGATCGTTTACCTTCAGAGTACCTCTTGTAATTCTGCCAATACCGATTCTGCCGACAAAGTCGTTGTAGTCGATGGAGGAAACCAGCATCTGAGCAGGGCCCTGATCGTCACCCTGCGGTGCAGGAACTTCTTCCAGAATGGTATCAAACAAAATATCGAGGTTTTCGCCTTTTACGCCTGGCTCACGGGAAGCAGTGCCTTCCTTGCCGGAGCAGTAAAGGATTTTGCTTTCGAGCTGTTCTTCGCTTGCGTCGAGGTCAAACAGCAGGTCGTAAACCTCTTCGGTTACTTCTTCGTTTCTTGCGTCAGGACGGTCGGTCTTGTTGACAACGATGATGACCTTGTGTCCCAAGGACAGCGCTTTGGACAGAACAAAACGGGTCTGCGGCATTGGACCCTCGAAGGAGTCTACCAGCAGAATAACGCCGTCTACCATCTTCAGAATACGCTCTACCTCGCCGCCGAAGTCCGCGTGTCCTGGGGTGTCGATGATGTTGATTTTGGTGCCTTTATAATTGATGGCTGTATTTTTTGCAAGGATCGTGATGCCTCTTTCACGCTCAAGGTCTCCGTTGTCCATAACGCGGTCTTGAACAGACTGGTTATCACGGAAGGTTCCGCTCTGTTTGAGCATCTGGTCAACCAGAGTTGTCTTACCGTGGTCAACGTGCGCGATAATGGCGATATTTCTCAAATCGTTTCTAATCACGAAAAACTCTCCTTTTTTAAGCTGTTATCTTATTTTCTGAATCTGTGTAAAGTACGAATCTCAAAAATTCTTTTTTCATTATATCGCGAAAAACGCGCAGTTTCCAGCATTTTTTTTATTTCCCTTGTATTGCATAAAGCAGCCGCCTACAAGGAATTTGTTTTTGTTTAGATTGTAAAAATCCTGCGTGCAAAATTCGGCGTTCCCTCCAATGTTTGCGCCAGCGTCCTGCATCATGGTATAATCCTCTTACCATCAATTGTTCTTTTTCGAGGAGGTTTTATTATGCCTGATCGTCCCAAGCGTGTCGCCGCCATCCATGACCTTTCCGGTTTTGGACGCTGCTCCCTTTCCGTTATTCTGCCCACCCTGTCGGTGATGGGCGTGCAGGTATGCCCTGTGCCGACCGCAGTTTTTTCCACCCATACCGGCGGACTTGGCGAGGTTGAGCGCCGCGATCTGTCCGATTTCACCCTGCCCTGTTTGGAGCATTACCGCCGCTTAGGGCTGGATTTTGAGTGTGTTTACAGCGGCTTTCTGAGTTCATCGGAACAGATCGACCACTGTCTGCAATTTTTTTCCACCTACAAAAATGCCCTCGCGGTAGTCGACCCTGTGATGGGCGACCACGGTCGTCCCTACCGCACCATCACGGCGGATATGCGCCACCGGCTGAGGGAGCTTGTACAGGTGGCAAACATCATCACACCAAACCTGACCGAAGCGTGTATGCTGCTGAAAATCCCGTTTTTTAACCAGGCTGTCTCCCGTTCCGAGGCAAGAAGCCTGCTTGCCCGACTCAGCGAACTGGGTCCAAACGATGTTGTTATCACCGGCGTGCCGATGATCTCCGGCAAAATGGCAAATATCGGCTACGACCGCGACAACAACAGTTATTGGTATATCGAGTGCGACTATGTTCCTGTTTCCTATCCGGGCACCGGCGATTTATTCGCAAGTGTACTGACCGGCGGTTTCCTCACCGGCGACAGCCTGCCGATGGCGATGGGGCGTGCGACCTATTTTGTAGAACGCTGCATCAAAACCACTTTCAGCTATTCTTCCGACACACGGCACGGCGTTATGCTGGAAAAAGAGCTTGCCGCCCTGACCGACCGCCAAAATGTAAAGGACTTTTCATTATTGTGATAAAGAAAGTTTTCGCCAGCCTTTTACAAAAGGCTGCGGATTCCAAAGGCAGCGCCTTTGGGTGCTCGTCGCAACGAGCGAAATATTTTTATCGTCAGGCGCATTGGGGAGGTTTGGAGGAGCTTTGCCGTTTTGGCTTCGCCAAATGCTGCCAATCCTATATGGCGGCAAGGCAAACTTAACTTCTTTGCAAGAGAAAAGTTTTTTCCCCATAAAATAGATATGTGTTCCCCTAATTTTGTCGGAAAAACCGTCTAACCATATTGGCAGCAATCTAAAATAGTGGTATGCTACTATTAACGACAATTATCCCGTCGTAAAACTCTGCTTGTGTTTTGGAAAGGAGCGTCACCATGAACCTGCATTTTCTGAAAGCGAAAAAAATCGTTTGCCTGCTTACTTGCGTCGCTGTAATACTTTCTTTCACCGCCTGTGCGGGTGATTCCAAAGGCTTCGCTCCCAAGGAAAAATCCACCTGGGCGCAGCTGTACCAGCACTTTGACAAGGAAGGCTTCAAAAATCTGCCGCAGGAGGTGCAGGACGTCTTGAAAGCCGACCTGCTCAGCGATGACACCGCTAAAACGACCTCCCCATTGACTTCCGACACCTCTGTTGCGCCGGTCTATCCAGAAGGAAAAGAGGATGAAGTCAAGCAGTTCATAGAAAATGCCATCTACTCCTCCGATTCTGGTTTTGTTTATCTGGAAAATGAAAGCCCCGACAATGTAAAGGATTCCAAGATGATGCAATTTTTCATCATCGCCGGTCCCTCAGCGGAGGAAAATTCCATTGCATATCTGGCGGACTTCGTCATCTTTTCGGACAGTCCTTCCGCCAACGTTCTTATTGCGCTTCAGGACAAACAGTCCGGCGAATATGTTGCGTTTCACAGCAGCTCGGAGGCTGTTCACACCAACGATTCCAATGCAAAAATGACGCTGGAAATGACCGAGTGCAGTTTGGAAAAGGCTTTCCCTGACCTGCAAAAAGGCAAGGAATACAAGGTGCAGGCAATCGCGGTCGCCTGTGTCCCCGAAGGCTATGCCAGCATCGACACGATGTACGCTTTATGCGACATCACCCTCTAACTATTCCCCGTTCCTCATCCCGTCTTACATTCCTGCGCTGTCCGCTCCAAAAGCGGGCAGCGCTTTTTCCATTTTTTTTGCGTTGTCATTCCTGCATCCGACTGTTATAATAGTTTTACAAATTATTTATATTTGTAAAAACCACACTTAGATGAGAAAGGAAGTCATTGCGATGCACCAGCAAGAAAAACGCTCCGAACAGCCGAACAAAGGGGACAGCGTCAAAGAGCTTTTACAGCAGCAGTCGGAGGAACTGAAAGATTACATCGACCGCAAACATCGGGAGATGGAGGAACTGCTTGCCGAAAGTGAAGGGCGGCTGTCCGAACAGCTTCGGGAAAAGAACAGCCAATAACCTTTTCGTTGTTCCCTTTTTATGATTGTCCTACATAGCATCTTGTTTTTTCCGGCTGTCATGTTACAATAAAAGCGGTATCCTTCCACACCATGCAACCGCAAATCAACAACAAAAGGGGAAATCTTGATGCGTGCAGATAACAGCATAAAAACACTTTGGTCCGACCGTTCCCGAATTTTGGGAATGCCCATCACCTTTACAAAATATGCCATGTCTGAGGACCGCATTTTCCGTGAAACAGGATTGCTCAGCATCCACTTTGAGGAGATCCTGCTTTACCGTGTGCGGGACATCAGCATGAAAATAACCTTGGGGCAGCGCATTTTCGGCGTCGGCAGCATCCTGCTGCAAAGCTCCGACAAAACAGCTCCAATCTTAGAATTAAAAAATGTAAAAGATCCAAGGACTGTGAAAGAAATGATCCATCGTCAGGTGGAGGAAATCAAACTTCAGCGCCGGATGCGTGTGGGTGAGATTTTAGACGACCCCACCAATGACGACGATTTTGACGACGATGATTCTTTCCATCCTGTTCACTGATGCAAAAAAAGCCTCGCAAACGCGAGGCTTTTTGATTTGTTTTTTGCAGTTAAGCTTGTTGTTTAAAATCCGCGGTAGGAGTTGCAGCAATCTAAACAGAGTATTTGTCCGTTTTCCAATCGTGCCAGCGGTTCTGGAATTGTTTCCTGACATTTAGCGCAAACCACATTGCCGAATATTTTCGCCGGTTCTGGAAACGGCAGAGTGGTCTGTTTATATAAAAACAGCTCTTTCCCTGATGCTGTCAACAGCTGCTGGATTCGCTGTTCCCTGTCCATCTTCCCCTGCATCGGCTTGAGCACCAGACGAATGGACTTTCCGCTCTTTCTGCAATAAAAAGAATATGCCATCTTTCCGGTCATATGGAAAATCAGATTTCCCTTTCCGACCGTACATCCGGTCACGATCTGGATTCCATCCACTCCGCAGGCATCGTTTTCGCTGATACAGACAAGTTCCTCGTCTTCCGCTCCTTCGTCCAATCCCAGATATTCCATCGCCAACACCGCCGCGCGGTAGCCGATTGCCAGTCCCGGACATTTATGCCCATGAAATTTTGCCGCTTCTTCCCATGTTCTCATTGAACAGCACTCCTTTGATTTTTGATTCCTATGGGGGAAAACTTTTGCAAGAGAAAAGTTTTTTCCTCATCAATAAAATACTGAAAGTTTTGTTCCTAGCAGAATAGATGTCCACAAAATCTCCCACTGGGAGGTTTTGTGGGTTCGTGCATTACGGTTATTTCTAAAAGGGGTTTTTCTCTTGCAAAAACCCTCTCTTTTCCAATCCGAATTTCGGATTGGAAAATTCACCCCCAAATGCGCCTGACGATAAAGGTGTTTCGCTCACTGTGACAAGTGATTGAAACTTAGGGAGAATGGAACGCAGTTCCATTCTCAGGGTCACACAACGCAAAACTTATTTCTGCACAAAAGCATAAGTGTGACCTTGCGACCAAAGGCTCTGCCTTTGGAATCCGCAGCCTTTTGAAAAAGGCTGGCGAAAACTTTTTGTTTGGAGTTTGGCGGCAAAGCTGCCAAACTCATGGGGACGGAACGCTTGCCAATTTGCGCTAAAAAGTAAAACCGTCCCCCCTATACCAGTTTCCTTTCCTGATCATAGCATCCACTTCGCAGGCCCTGCAAATCAAGCGTTACAAAGGAAAATCCCAGCGAAGTGATTTCTTCAGAAATTCTCTCCCGATGCTGAAGCAGCTTTTCAAAATCTTCCGGCACAATTTCGATGCGTGCAAGCGTTCCATGCACGCGCAAACGACATTGTGCTATCCCGAGGGTATGCAAAAGTTCCTCCCCCGCCTCAATCCTTTTGAGTGTAGAAGCTTCCAGCGGCGTATCATAGGGGATTCTGGTCGCAAGGCAGGGTGTTGCCGGTTTCGACGCGCAGGAAAGTCCCATCTGCTTTGCAAACTGGCGCACCTGTGCTTTGGTAAAGCCATTTTCTGCAAGGGGACTGCGTACCCCCAGCTCTCTGATGGCGCGAATCCCTGGGCGGTACGCCTTTAAATCGTCTGCGTTTGTACCGTCCAGCACCGCCTGATAACCCTGTTCCTGCGCAAAAGCGATTGCTTTTGCAAACAGCTGCTTTTTGCAGTGATAACAGCGGTCAACGCCGTTCTGCACCACCTGCGGACAGGAAAGTTCATCAATCTCTAAAACAACATGGTGCACCCCTAAACTTGCGGCGCATTGTTTTGCTTCCTGCAAATCTGCCTGTGGATGCAGCACCGTCGAAAAGGTGACTGCCGCGATATGGTCAAGTCCGATTCCCGCCTGTTCTGCCGCCTGACAGCAGGCATTTAATAAAACGGTGCTGTCCACTCCTGCTGAAAATGCGACGCACACCTTTTGCCGCACAAGCTCCGTCAATTCCTTTATCAGCATTTTCTGATGCTGTTCCATCTTTTTCTTCCTTTCTGTTCGATGCTTTTTCGCACTTGTCTGTTGGAGCAAAACAAAAGTTTTACTCAATTTTTTTCAAAAAATTGCGGATTCCAAAGGCAGAGCCTTTGGCGCACTCCGCAGAGTGCGGAGTCTTTATCGTCAGGCGCATTTAGGGGTGAATTTTCCAATCCGAATTTCGGATTGGAAAAGAGGGGGTTTTGCAAGAGAAAAACCCCCTTTGGAAATAGCCGTAATGTATAAACCCACAAAACCTCCCAGTGGGAGATTTTGTGGACATCTGTCCTGCTAGGGACAGAACTTCCAGTGTTTTATTTATGGGGGAAAACTTCCGTTTGAGCTTGCCCCTTCCTATAAACTGAAACCATCCTCGATTTTTAGAGAGTTTGGAACAGCTTTGCTGTGACAAACTCAAGGTGACAGAACGCTTAGCCAATTTCTGATTGAAACTTTAACTGTCACCGAAAATGCGCCTGACGATAAGGTATTTCGACCTCTGCGGAGGTCGACCAGAGTTTCACTCTGGATTGGACAACTTTTAAAAAAGTTGACAATACTTTTATCTACTTTTATTCAAGAAAATCGGTCAGCATCTTTGTGATCCGTTCGAGCTGCTGCGGCTCAAACGGAGACGCCAGCCCCGTCTTTTCCAGCACCGTTACAAAGCTATCATCGCTGTCTTGATTGACAAGCTCGATATAGGTTTGCAGCGCGTTGTCATAATCCTCCAAGCTCATCTGCAAAAATTCCATCGCCACACAGCCGGACAGCGCATAGTCGATGGCGTAAAACGGCGTGTCAAAATACTGGTTCGTGGTAAACCAGCCCTTGGAAAAGCTCTCCATATCAAAGTAAGGCGATTCAACCACCAAGCCGTATTCTTTCGCAAGCTGTTGATACAGCTCATTCAGCTGTTCGACGCTCATATCCGGCGACTGATAGATTCTTTCCTGAAACTCATCGTTCAATGCCGCCGTCAGAATCCCTGCCGCCATGGTATAGACGTCGTATTTTTGGGCAATCAGCGCATCTTCCCCATAAAACTCCTGATAATACGGCAGCGTCAGCACCTGCATCGTCTGCGAATGGATCTCGCAGACGTCCATGCTGTGTCCCTCGCTTTTAGAGCCATTCTTCAGCTGCTCCCATATCGCAAAGCAATGCCCAAATTCATGCGAAATACTGAACACATCGTCCTCGCTGCCGTCGAGATTAGCAAACAAAAACGGCGTATTCAGCGAATAAAGCAGGGTGCTGAAGGTCACGTTCGCTTTGCTTGGAGACGGCTGCGCATCAATATAGTCATGTGAAAGCAGGTAGGAATAGCACTCCCCCATTTCCTGGGAAATATTCTGATAAACTTTTTCAAAATTCCCCAGCGTATCCTGCCAGCTGCCCTGCGGCAGCGGCGACGGCTCACCCAGCAAATAGACATAGCCTTCATTCTCTCTGTTTTGCGCACGGGTATAAAAATCCTGCAAATACGACCGATACACCGGCGAAAGGGTCGATTTAAGGTTTTCGCGAAACTGCCGGATATCCTCTCTGGTATAGCTGTTGCGCAGCATCTCCAAATCAGCGACTTCGGTGTAGCTTTCATATCCCAACTGCTGTGCAATCTGCTCGCGCAGCCGCACAAGCTCCAAATACAATTCTCCCAACTGTTGATTGTATTTGTCAATAAACTGTCCGTAATAAGCCGACTGTCCTTCCGGCTCCAATGAGGAAAAGAGGACCTCTCCTTCCGGCGTATTTACCGTTGCGTGCGCATACTTATCATAATACTGTGCCTCCAGCTTTTTTTCCTGCTCCTGCAAAGAAAGGGTATTCCGCGAACTTGTCTGTGCGCTCATCTGCATATCCTGCACACCGCTGTCGCCGAAAATATCCTCTGTCATCGACCCAAACCGAGAGCTTTCTATCTTTTTAAACAGCTGGTCATATCGGTTTTGAATCCGCGCATCCCATGTGTCCAGATATTCCATCTCATCGTTATAATATTCATCGTTGAGGTCCGCATAATTCCGAATCTGCGCAATGGTCATCATGCTGTAAAATTCTTCCGTTACCTTGCTGATTTTTCGCAGCGTTCCAATCAACCCAAAGGGCAGGCGGTCATTTTCTGTCTGTTCCTCCGCCTTTTCGATTAAAGCTAAGACGCTTTCCCCGTCTGGACGCTGATATTCTACCTGCGAAAACGAAATCTCAGCAGGTTTGAGCGGTTGTCGGGCACACCCCGACAGCGAGGTCATCAGCAACACGCCCGTTAAAATCAGCGAAAACAAGCGGGTGGACTTTGGGCGATGCTGTGGTTTTATCGAAAAGATTGACAATCAACTCACTCCTTATATACAGTGTTGTTCCCAGTATAACATAGTATGAACAAGAAAGTAAGAATATTTTTGTGGGGCTTACGCAGCCCGAGCCACTGATTTGACTTCGAGGAAGTCGAGGCTTTTGTGGGGTTGCGACCCCACAAAAATCTTCCCAGCTTCTTGAAGCTAAAAACAAAACGACAGTTTCCAAAAGAAAACAGGGATGAAGAAAAAATAAGGCGGCATAATAAAAATGATTCCGATGGGATCATATGTGGAGAACAACTCCGCTGCTAAAAATCAATACAGGAGTGATTTTTTATGGCTATGAACCTTTCTACTATTCTGACCGGCGCTGCTGTTACCGCTGCTGTCGGCACTGCCGCTTATATGATGACCGGAAAGAAAAAACCAAATGCAAGACAGATCAAAAAACAGGCTGGCAAAGCTGTTCATGCTGTTGGCGATATTGTGGACAGCATCTCCAGCATGATGGGTTAAACCGCATCTTAAGATAAACGACAAGAAGAGAATGTTTTGATAAAACATTCTCTTCTTGTTTTTTCGCAACCAAAATCATTCCGAAAAGAACCACGGCTTTCGCACTGTCTCGGCAAGCTGTTCCCGACATTCTCTCCAATCGGGAAAAAAACGTTCGACCTCCTGCCAAAATGCAGGGCTATGGTCGTGGTGCAGAATATGGCACAGCTCATGCACCACCACATAGTTGACACAGTGCTCCGGCACAAGCATCAATCGCCAGCTGAAATTCAAGTTGTTTTTCCCCGAACACGAACCCCATCTTCCCTTTGCTCCATTGATGCGGATTCCTGCCGGTTTAACACCCAGCTTCGGCGCGTAAAACGCCACCCGTTTTATAAGTTCCTCCCTTGCGATGATTCGGTAAAGCTCCACCGCCTGTGCGCGCAGTTCCTGTTCGTTGCCCTCATGCAGAAAAAAGATCCCCTCTTGATAAAATGCCTTCTTTTCCTGCGTATATTCGATTGGCAGCAGTTCCCCAAACAGCGGCAAATTTCCATCCGACAAGAAAAACTGCTCCTTATTTTGTTTTTGCCGCAGCAGTTCTTCACGATGAGCCATGATCCATTCTTCCTTCTGCTGCACAAAGCGGTCGATTTCTCTTTTTGCCAGTTTCATCGGCGCACGCACAACGACCGTTCCATCCGGCTTTACCTGAATGACCATTGTCCTGCGCTTTGCACGGATCAGCGTATACTTCGTTTTCATCGTTTCTCTCCCGCTTCTCTCCTTTTTTGGGGGGTGCATATGTTCTAATAACCCCATATTTCAACCGCGGCATAGGTGTGGCTGTAATGGTAGCCCAGCTTTTGAGCCAGCGCAACCGAGCCTTTATTCTGCGCGTCCCAGCTGGGGTACAAATTCCGCTTTAAACATTCCAATATCAGCTTTGCGCCGCATACATAGGCGAGTCCTTTTCGTCTGTATTCTTCTTTGGTGTCAATTTCAATCTCGATGCCATCCTTGTATCTGGAATAGGAGGACGCGCCGGATACGATAGAATCCCCCTGACAAACCACCGCGCCAATTCCCAGCTTGCGATAGTCCTCATAGCTTGGAAACTGCGCTACCAAATCGGCACTCCAGACCTGCGTTTTGCACCTCTCATAAAGCGGTTCGTCTATCATGGAAAGGGTGTATCCTTCCGGCAGAGCTGCCACTGCCCTTTCCAATTTTTCCCTGTCAAAAACGTCCGGCTCCTTTTTGATTGCATAGCGGCAAACGGCTTTCGCCTTTTCGCCGTAATGCTGTGTGATCATCTTTTCCCAGCGTTCATCCTGCGGAACCATAATCATAAAGTTTTGCGTACACCAGCTGGGTTTATACGACACCAGTTCGATATCCGGCTCTCCTGCAAAAAAGGTGAAGTCTCCGATCATCGCCATCGCTGCTGTTGGCGCGGTGCTGTGGTTCGCATAGATTTTTCCCATGATTCCCTGCAAGCAGGACCAGATCAGCGTTTCTTCCCACCCATCAAACAGCGTCGAAACCTTGCTTGTATCCGTTATTTCGTATACCATAAACTTTCCTCCAATATTCCTTTGTTTCTCTGTTATCTTGTTGTATGCTAGCATATCCGTTCCAAATAAGCAAGGCTGGCAAAACTATTTTGTAAAATCTTTGTTAAAGTGTTGACAAATAAAATTCCTGCGTTATAATAGGATTTAGAAGGATTGATAAAAAATAAACAAATCGTTAAATACAAAATTTGATTCATCACAGGAACACTGACAGGAGGATTTTATCATGGCTAGATTTACATTACCAAGAGATCTTTATCATGGCGAAAACGCTTTGGAAGCACTGAAAACCCTGGAAGGCAAGCGCGCGGTCGTTGTCGTTGGCGGCGGCAGCATGAAACGCTTTGGTTTTCTGGACAAAGTTTGCGACTATCTGAAAGAAGCCGGCATGGAAGTCGCTCTGTTTGAAGGCGTTGAACCAGACCCATCGGTTGACACCGTTATGAAAGGCGCTGCTATGATGCGCGAATTCCAGCCGGACTGGATCGTTTCCATCGGCGGCGGTTCTCCTATCGACGCTGCAAAAGCAATGTGGGCATTCTATGAATATCCAGACACCACTTTTGAGGAACTGTGCATCCCATTCAATTTCCCGAAACTGCGCACCAAAGCAAAATTCTGCGCAATTCCATCTACCTCCGGAACCGCTACCGAAGTTACTGCTTTTTCTGTTATCACCGATTATAACAAGGGCATTAAATATCCTCTGGCTGACTTTAACATCACCCCGGACGTTGCTATCGTAGACCCAGCTCTGGCAGAAACCATGCCAAAGAAGCTGACTGCACACACCGGTATGGACGCGATGACCCACGCAATCGAAGCGTATGTATCCACCCTGCACTGTGACTTCACCGATCCGCTTGCACTGCACGCAATCAAAATGATCAGCCGCGACTTGGTGGCAAGCTACAACGGCGATACAAGCGCCCGCGCAAGTATGCACAACGCACAGTGTCTGGCTGGCATGGCTTTCTCCAACGCGCTGCTGGGCATCGTTCATTCGATGGCTCACAAAACCGGCGCTGCTTACAGCGGCGGTCACATCGTTCACGGCTGTGCAAACGCAATGTACCTGCCAAAGGTCATCAAATTCAACAGCAAAAATCCAGAAGCAGACAAACGCTACGGCGAGATTGCCGCATTCCTTGGTCTGGAACCAACTGCCGACGCGCTGATTGCTCATATCAACGAGCTGAACAGACAGCTTGACATTCCAACCTGCATCAAAGATTATGAAGGCGGCATCATTGATGAAAAAGAATTCCTCGACAAGCTGCCGCAGGTTGCTGAACTTGCTGTCGGCGATGCCTGCACAGGTTCCAACCCACGTCCAATCACACCAGCTGAAATGGAAAAACTGCTGAAATGCTGCTTCTATGACGAAGAAGTAAACTTTTAAAGTACTCCCCCTTCTAAAATGAGGAACTGGTCATTTTGACCAGTTCCTTTTTATTTGGCTGATCTTCTATAATGGTTTTATCTCGCGGCACCTTGGAAAATTGGGGCAGCCATAAAACTGCTGTCCCCGATATTCTCCGCGTGCGGCAGTCCGCAAAACCATCGGCACGCCGCATTTTGGACAAAGCGGCGGCATTTCTTTCCATTCGTTCTCCGCTTTGTCTGTGTCCTGCTGTTCATACAGAAAATCTTTGACCCGTCTTTTGTCCTTGCCGTAAAGGAACTCACACAGTTCCCTCAGCTCACGCGCACCGTAAACTTTTCTGCATGGCACATGAAACAAAGGCAGACCGGCTTTCTGAAACGCTTTGTCCATAAACGCATCCCTTTGGTGGCGGTCGCGGCGGTTGTGGGTGCTGTCATCCAGTTCGACAGCGCAAAGAATCTCCATCGAATCACGGTCGCACAGGACAAAGTCAACGTGTTTTTGCGAAATCCAGTTAAAATATTTCTGCCGGTCTTTTTTCACATCCGCACGCACCCGCAGTACCTCTCTGACTGCGGGCTTTGGACAGATGGTGATATCTTCCCCCACCAATTCCATCAAAACATCATAAAAACATTTTTCAGCGGCACTTAAAAAATAATCCTGCCGTTCATACGGCGTGCGGCTCCACGGATTTGCGCGGCGAAATTTTCGATGGACTGCATAAATCATCACCAAAAACGCCAGAATAACAACTGCCGCTATCCTATACTTTTCCAAACTTTCCCCTCCTGAACAAAGGCCCTCCGATTACTCGGAGGGCCTTTGTCCGTTTTTGAAAATATCCAAACGAATACGCTTCAAAATTTACTCCACCATATGGCGAACATAGTCCACCGCACCGACATCCTTCCCGTTGCGGCGGTAGACTCTTGGCACACGCTTTCCGATGACGCACATGACCTCATAGTGGATGGTATCGGTCATCTCTGCAATTTCCTCCATGGTAATACGCTTGCCGTCCTCTTCGCCAACAATGGTAATCTGCATTCCGTCGCTCAAATCTGGAATATCGGTGACGTCCAGCAAAAGCTGATCCATGCAGATTCTGCCGACGATATTCGCAAAATTTCCATTGACCAGCATTCTGCCATGATTCGACAAGCTGCGGTGATAGCCGTCGGCATAGCCAATCGGCACCGTTGCGATGCGCATATCATGGTCAGCGGTAAAGGTTCTGCCATAGCTGAGTTTTGCCCCTGCTTTTACTTCCTTGATCATCGAAATGACCGAGTGAAGCTGCATCGCCGGTTTTAAATCAATCTTTCCCTCACAGGCTTTATCCGGCACCAGACCGTAAATCAAAATTCCCGCGCGCACCATATCCAGATGAAATTCAGGGTAATTGACGATGCCGCCGCTGTTGCAGCAATGGCGGAGCATAAAGCGGATTCCCTGACGCTGCAAACGGTCGCAGACTTCCATAAAACACTCGTACTGCTGGCGGGTGTAGTCGATGGAGTCCTCGTTATATTCATCCGAACTGGAAAAATGGGTGAAGATGCCGTCACACCGCAGGTTTGGGAAATTGCAGACGCTCGCGATCTCTTCCACCGCCGTCTGCATATCCTGATCCGCCTCAAAACCGATGCGTCCCATGCCGGTATCCACTTTAATATGGCAGGCGACCGTCACACCGGCACGCTGCGCCTGCTGCTGAAGTTTTTTTGCGTATTCCAGAGAAAATACCGCCTGGGTAATATTGTACTCGCAGAGCTGTTTTGCCTTGTTCGGCGGCGTTGTGCCCAGAATCAGAATCGGATGGTAAATGCCCTGGTTGCGCAGCGACATAGCTTCGTTGAGGTTGGAAACGGCAAACCAGTTGACGCCCAGCCGCACCAACTCATCCGCTATATATTTATCGCCGTGTCCATAGGCGTCCGCCTTCACCACGCCCATAATCATACACCCAGGTTTTAACTTTTCTTTGATGGAACGGATGTTATAGTCGATGCAGTCCAAATCTACCACTGCCCAGCTGCGCCGAAGAAAATCAACCATTGCTCTCTCCTCCTGTCATCATAATTTGTCTATCTGCATTGATTTTTGGTTTATCGTTTGAAATGAAATGTCTTCATTCAGAATACCACCAATTTGCCTGAATGTCACTGGGGTAAAGTCATAATTTTTTTATATCAATTGATACGTTCACGAAAGTTTTTTAGGAAATGCTGACCTTGACTTCCAGACATTTCTATCAATGAAAAGAAATTGACAGGCACATACTATCACTATACACGAATTTCAAAAAAGATACAATCAAATTTTATCAGCCTGAATGTAAGGCTCCGGCAGCTTTTTACTGCCCCGAAAGGAGAAAAAACAGATGACAAAACAGGAATACGCTTTGTGGGCTCAGCAGGAAAGCCCCAAATCAAAAGGCCTTGGCGATATTTTGAGAGCATTTTTGTTCGGCGGTCTTATCTGCGTAATCGGACAGCTTCTTATCTTTTTCTTTGAAAACCGCGGCGCAGGCGAAATGGCGCCGGTTTTCGCCTCAGCCTGCCTTGTAGTCCTCTCCGCCATACTGACCGGAATCAACATCTATGACAACATCGCAAAATATGCCGGCGCAGGTACGCTTGTTCCCATCACCGGATTCGCAAACTCAATGGTCAGCGCCGCGATGGAATTTAAGACGGAAGGCTTCATCTTAGGTTTAGGTGCCAAAATGTTTATCATCGCAGGTCCCGTTATTGTCTATGGCGTCAGTGCCTCGGTCATTTACGGCATCATCTTATTTTTGCTGGGTTAAGGAGGAAGTACGTATGCCTAAAAAAATTGGAAGCAAAACACTTTTGCTAACCTCCTCGCCCTCCATCATCGGATATGCCGCGGTGGGTGCAAAGAAGGAAAAGCAGGGTCCTCTTGCCGATTATTTTGACTATCTTTCGGAGGATTCCTCCTTTGGCGAAAAGACGTGGGAAAAAGCAGAAACGCTGATGCAGAAAAAAGCTATTGAGCTCGCGCTCCAAAAGTGCAGCGTCCAGAAAACAGATGTTGATTTTCTGTTCGCCGGAGACCTGCTCAACCAGTGCATCGGTTCAGCTTATGCGTCGCGTGATATGGCGATGCCATTTTTCGGCTTATATGGCGCCTGCTCCACCATGTCCGAAAGCCTGTGCCTTGCAGCGATGTTTGTGGACGGTCAGCTCGCAAACCGCTGTGTCGCAGCGACCTCCTCGCACTTTTGCTCGGCGGAGCGGCAGTTCCGCTTTCCGCTTGAATATGGCGGTCAGCGAACCCCGACCTCCCAGTGGACCGTCACCGGTTCGGGCGCGTGCGTCGTTGCACCGTCTAAACAGGCGCCTTACCTGCGCGCTGTCACAGTCGGCACCGTGGCTGACCTTGGCATTACCGACATCAACAACATGGGTGCGGCAATGGCTCCTGCCGCCGCACAGACGCTGTGCCAGTTTTTCTCCGACACCTCCACCCGACCGGAGGATTACGACCTTATTTTAACAGGTGACCTTGGCTTTGTCGGCAGCAGACTGCTGGAGCGAATGATGCAGGCGGAAGGCTACCCGATGGCAAAACTGCACAACGACTGCGGCTTGATGATCTACGACCGCGTAAAGCAGGACGTTCACGCCGGCGGCTCCGGCTGCGGCTGTGCAGCTTCGGTGCTGTGTTCGTTCATTCTGCCACAGATTGCCTGCCAGCGGCTCAAAAACGTGCTGTTCATGGCAACCGGTGCGCTGATGAGCCCGACCAGCAACCAGCAGGGCGAAAGTATCCCAGGAATTGCACATCTGCTGCATATCTCTGCTTTCCCAAATGAAAAGGAGGCAAAATAAAAATGGATTTTATGATGCTTTTGAAAGCCTTCATCGTTGGGGGCATCATCTGTGCCATCGGTCAGGTTTTCATTGATTATACCAAGCTCACACCTGCGCGCATCCTTGTCGGATTTGTCGTTTTAGGCGTTATCCTCGGCGCGCTGGGATGGTACCAGCCGCTGATTGACTTTGCCGGAGCTGGTGCGACGGTTCCGCTGACAGGATTTGGCGCAACGCTTGCTAAAGGAGTGCGCGAAGCGGTTGCCACCGATGGATTTTTCGGTGCATTTACCGGCGGACTGACCGCTACTGCCGGCGGTATCACCGTTGCCATTGTTGCCGCATTGATCGCCGGATTCTTCTGCAACTCTGATGAAAAGAGTTAAGCTATCTGAAAGCAAAGCCGGCAGATGATTTGTGAACACAAATCATCTGCCGGCTTTTTATACTGCAATCCCTGTGGCAAATTAAAACGCCTGTTTATTTTCCCGAAACAGCTTTCTTGTTACCAGCAGGAAAACGATTGCCGTCGTGACCGACGCGATAATATCCGCTACGGGTTCTGCTGCCAAAATACCGTTAAATCCGAATACCAGCGGCAGGATCAGCGCCAGCGGAATCAGCAGGAACACCTTGCGGAGCAGCGCCAAAACCATCGATGTTTTTGCCTGTCCCAACGCCACAAAGGTCTGCTGGCAGCTGTACTGTATCCCCAGCAGGAACACGCCCAGCATAAAGATCCGCAGGTAACCTGGCGCCACTTCCAACAGCGCCGCATCAGAGGAAAACAGCGTGATAAAGGCGCGCGGAAATAACATGGTCAACACCCAGACAACGGTGGTGTAAATCATCGCGGTTCGCACAAGCAATGAAAAGGCTTTTTTTACGCGGTCGAGTTTGCGAGCACCGTAGTTATAGCTGACAATCGGCTGTGCGCCCTGCGTCAATCCAACCAGCGGCAGCACAAAAAACTGCATACAAGAAAGCAGGATACTCATGATGCTGATGAGCAAATCCACCTGCTCTCCGCCGTAATGCTTAATCTGCGCATTAAAAGTCAGCTGCACCAGACTTTCGGTGGACTGCATAATAAACGGTGCAACACCCAACGCCATCGTCGGCAGTAAAATTGCCGGATGAATCCTGAGATTCTTTCTTCGAATCTTCAAAAGTGTTTTTCTGCCAAGCAAAAACCAGAACACCCAAACCGCCGAAATCGTCTGGGAAATAACCGTTGCAACAGCTGCGCCGCGCACTCCCAGACCCAATCCATAAATCAAAATAGGATCCAGAAGGATATTGCTGACCGCACCGATGATGACAGTCAGCATACTAATCGTTGCAAAGCCCTGCGCACTGATAAACGGATTCAGTCCCAACGCCAGCTGCACCGAAAGCGTACCCATAAGATAGATGGTAAAATACTGCTGCGCCAGCGGCAGGGAATTTTCTGTCGCGCCAAACCATGTCAGCAGCGTCGCGTTGGTGAGCAAAAAAAGCGCCGTCAACACAATCGACATTAGGATCAGTGCGGAAAAGCAGTTGCCCAGTATCTTTTCCGCCTCATCTTTTCTCCCTGCGCCCAGCGCGATTGCCGCGCGCGGCGCACCGCCCATTCCAATCAGCGCAGAAAAGGCGGAGATAATCATAATCAGCGGAAACGAAACGCCCAGCGCCGCCAATGCAAGCGAACCTACTTCCGGCAAATGCCCGATATAGATGCGGTCCACAATGTTATACAGCGCATTGATGACCTGCGCAGTGATTGCCGGCAGCGACATCTTCACCAGCAGCTTTCCGATCGGCTGCGTTCCCAGCTTATTTTCTTTTTCCTCCATCACACAAACTCCTTTCAAGGGGAAAAGTTTTCCCCGAAAAAATTTCTCTCTGGGAAAATCTATTGCTTATTATGGAACCATTTTCCTTTTTCTACACGACTGCAAAAAGATTTTCCCATCAGCCCGATTCCTGACTGCTGAGGAGAGGCAGAAGTCGGGCTGAAAACATTACTGTTCGTTGGATGTGTTTTGTTGGCGCTGCGCATATAATTTGAGAATACCAATCTGTGTCTTGGCATCCTCGATTTCCCCCTGCATCACCATCTGCACCGCCTGTGCAAACGGAACACGCAAAACGGTGAGAAATTCCCCCTCGTCCAAATGCTGGTGTGCCTGATGCAGACCGGACGCGCTGTAAATATGAATGATCTCGGTACAGTAGGCAGGCGTCGGATACAGTTCACCCAATTTTTCAAAGCGGTCGGCTGTACAGCCGCACTCCTCCTCCAGTTCGCGGATACCGCACGTGCGAGGGTCTTCACCCAATTCAATTTTGCCGGCAGGCAGCTCGATGATCTCCTTGCTGTAAGGATAGCGGAACTGCTTCACCAGCAAAATATTGTCCATTTCATCGATTGCTGCGACGCAGACGCCGCCGTGATGAACCACCAGTTCGCGGGTCGTTGGATGCCCGTTTTCAAGTTCCACCTTATCCTCTCTGACCTCAATGATCCTTCCCTGAAAGATCGTCTTTGTTGCGGTCATTTTTTCTGTATGCGTCATGTTTGTCACACTCCTTGGATATAACAAAATCCACAGACCCGATAGAGTCTGTGGATTTTACAATAAAATTATCCGGATAATTTTATTTTGCTTCAAAGCGAATCCTGTTCACACCGCAAAACTATTTTGCAAGAGCAGCGAGAGTGGATTTCTTTCTGGCAGCGCAATTTTTGTGGATAATTCCCTTTGCACAAGCCTGGTCGATCTTTTTAACAGCAGCTTTTACGAGAACGTCTTTGTTATCAGCGTTTTCTGCAATAGCAGCGTTAGCCTGTTTGAGAACAGTTTTCAGGTTTGTTCTGCAAGCTTTGTTGCGAGCTGCACGTTTTTCCTGAACCAGGATTCTCTTCTTAGCAGATTTAATATTTGCCATTCTAAACACCTCCTATTCCATCTTGACAGTACACTCAATTTTATCATCCTTTTTCCAAAAAATCAACTCCTTTCA
Organism: uncultured Clostridia bacterium; assembly: GCA_946563605.1. Lineage (GTDB taxonomy): Bacteria > Bacillota > Clostridia > Oscillospirales > Ruminococcaceae > Negativibacillus. Next base: position 36,211 of record CAMNVW010000003.1, read on the forward strand.
AAATTATTTGTGAGGTTTGCCAATTTACAAGACCATAAAGTCCAAATATTCAGCGACTATCCTAGCATTTTTGGTTATTTTCACGCACGTTTGTATAAAAAATATCCTCCCGTCAAAGATACTTTGCATACAAAGAAGCTGAAAGGAGCCATCTTATGCCGGATCATTTTTCCTATAAACCTTCCTTTTTTCCGCGTTCCGACCTTGCGCTTGAACTTGCCGCACCTTTAATCGAAAGCAAACAGCTTCCCGAAGGGTTATCTGTCCGCCGCCAAAATTACGGCTGTGTGGAGATCACCTGCGTGACCATCAGCACACATCAGGCTGCCCAACGCTTAGGAAAACCCTGTGGAAAATACCTGACCATTGAAACACCGCCGCTGTGGAACAGCCTGCTTGATCCGCAGCAGGAAATCAACGCTGCCGCCGACTGTATCCGCAAGCTGCTGCCCTCGGATGGCAGTATTCTGGTCGTGGGGCTCGGCAACAATCAAATCACGCCCGACGCACTCGGTCCGCAGGTGGTCGACCGCATCCTCGCGACCCGACACCTCACCGGCGACCTCGCCCGCAAAACAGGCTTAGACGCCTTGCGCAAGACCTCCGCCATCTCCCCTGGCGTGATGGGACAAACCGGCATCGAAACGGGTGAAATCGTCCGTGCGCTGGTCAATTTTATCCAGCCTGCCGCCGTCATCGCCATCGACGCGCTTGCCGCACAGGAGTATAGCCGTTTGGGGCGCACCATCCAAATTTCGGACAGCGGCATTTCGCCAGGCTCCGGCGTTCAGAACAGCCGCAAAGAATTAAGCGTGAAAACGCTTGGCATCCCTGTTATTTCCATCGGCGTCCCCACTGTGATTGACGGCGCGACCCTCACCGCCGCCTTTTCCAATGTTCCGAAAGAAAAGCTCTCTGCCGCCGCTTCTGCAATGGTTACGCCGCGAGAGGTTGACCGCATGATTGGTCACGCCGCAAAATTTATTTCCCTTGCCGTCAATAAATCGCTCTACCCCGACCTTTCGCTTGAGGAAATCTCTTTTTTGTGCGCGTAGGGTTTGTTAGCTTTCCATTTTTATGATAAAAGTTTTCGCCAGCCTTTTTCAAA
>CAMNVW010000004.1 GCA_946563605.1 uncultured Clostridia bacterium
AAGCAATTTTTCCCACACCGGGCATATCATTTACACAACATATTTTTTTCATAACCATTCTCCTTTATATTAGGTCTACACCATTTTATTATGGTTAATACTCTAAATATCATCGACAAATTACAATTTTTCTCGCTCTTGGGCTGAATAAAGTATATTAAAAAAATGTGAAAAATTCTACCGTTTGCATAAGAACCGCCCGGACAAAAATGTTAGGGCGGTTCTGTCAATATTGAAATAATTGTTTTACGGACATCGCACTATTCTCAGGCTCTTTTTGTTTTACATCATGTCCTCTTTCCATCTTCCCTTTTTGTCAAAGTTCTGTTTGAGCTTTTTCTCAATCGAGAAATAAGGGATGGACATACAGATAATATCCGCAACGACCGCAACAATCGCCCCAGGTCTCATCGGGAGCAGCACCAGACTGACAATGGTGATTGCCAGCGCGATAGTTCCCAGCGGAAGCATCATTCTGCCGTAGCAGATATGGGAGTAGTTCCATGTTTCAACACTTTTCAGCGCCCATTCGGTGCGGTAATCAATGAAGAAAATGGAGTTGAATACGCCGTCTGGATTTTTAGGATATTTCGGCGGCTTTCTTCTCCACTGAATCCCGCAGTAGAGCATCATTCCTGGTATCGCCAGCAAGAACACATAAAACAAAATCATTTCGTTTTAACAATCCTTTCTTTTCATGCTTATGTTTTTTTATCGGTAAATTTCAGTATACCATACTTCTCCCCCTTTGTAAAAGGGTTCTTTTGCAAAAGATGGCTTTCATAAAAAGGTTTCTTGTGAAATTTTCTGCATCGTGGAAAAATTTCCTTCTGTACTTGACAAACCAGCTTTCTCTCACTATAATGGAATTATAGTTAGTTACTCAACTAATTAACCAGTAAACAACTGGAAAGGAGGTTCACTGTTGAAAATTGATTTTCAAAGCCAGACACCCATCTTTTTACAGGTACAGCAGGGATTAGAAGACGAAATCCTATCCGGCATTTATGGGGAAGAGGAGCAGATTCCCTCTATCACCGAGCTGGCTTCCAGCTATAAAATCAATCCGGCTACCGCACTTAAAGGAATCAACCTGCTGGTAGACGCCGGCATCGTATATAAAAGGAGGGGCATCGGTATGTTTGTTGCCGCAGGTGCAGTACAAAAGCTAAAGGAAAAACGTCAGGAAGATTTTTTCAAGCAGTATGTACTTCCGCTGGTGCAGGAAGCAAAAAGGCTTAACATCGAACCGCAGAAGCTGCGGGAATGGATCGAAAGGGGATTGTCCGAATGAATTTAAGCTGTCATAACCTCACCAAACGGTTTGGTGAAAATATTGTTTTAAACGACATCAATTTTACACTGGACCAACCAAAAATTTATGGATTGCTCGGACGCAACGGCGCCGGCAAAACCACTTTGCTGCGCATGATTGCAAACTATATCCAGCCAACGCAGGGCGAGATTTTGTTTGATGGTAAATCCGTCTGGGAAAACGAGCAGGCGCAGCGCCAGATCTTTCTTGCAACCGAAAGTTCCTGCTTCTTTGACTTGAATGCCGAAAAGATCATCCGCATCATGTCAAAAGCATACCCGAACTTCAACACCGAACAATGCCTTCATTATGCGAAGCGTTTTGAACTCGACCTCAAAAAGAGCACTACCAAGCTTTCCACCGGCTATAAATCGGTGCTGCGGGTCATTTTGGCACTGTCCGCGCATACGCCTCTGCTGCTTTTGGATGAGCCGACCCTTGGCATGGACGCTTTTCACCGCGAACTGTTTTATAAGCTGCTGATTGAAAGTTACAGCGAATCTCCCTCCTGCATCGTCCTTTCCACTCACCTGATCGGTGAGGTAGAAGGTTTATTAGAAAACGTTATCATCATTGACCACGGTAAACTGCTGATTGATGAATCCGCAGAAAATCTTCTTTCACAGGGTTATTGTGTTTCCGGCAAAATCTCCGAGGTGGATGATTACTGTTCCGGCAAACACATCATCGGCGAAAACACCGTTGGCGGACTGAAAACCGCCGCCATCATGGGCACGCACGAAGATGCTCCCGCATCGCTCGACGTCACCGGTCTGAGCCTACAACAGCTGTTCGTTCAACTGGTGGGCAATGAAAATCCATCTGAAAAGGAGACTCGGCTATGAGTACAAAAACGTCCTTCCTCTTTTATCTTAACAGCTATAAAGTATCTGTCTCTATTTTTTACTTTGTTTTTTTAGCTCTCTTCGCAGTGACCGGAATTGTAACGCTCGTTGTTGAGCCGTCCTCTGTCAATTTTTCCGGTTTAGAGGGTGGCGCCGCCGTCTTTTTGCTTATCGCGGCAATGAACAGCTTTAAAAACTACTTTTTGTTCCATCTGCAATGCGGTTCCAGCAGAAAGACCATGTTTAAAGGCTGGCTCTCCTGTGCGGCAGTGGTCAGCTTTGGAATGATGGTTGTCAATGTCGCTCTGATTTCTCTGCTTGCTGCTCTGAGACGTCCTTTCTATCTGGATATGCTCTCCATCCCGATTGAAAATATATTTTTGCGGATGTTCGCCGGCGGCATCAATCTGTTTGCCATTTATCTTCTTGCAATGATGTTCGGTTATCTGTTCCCCGTCAGCTTTTACCGTCTGAACCACATCGGAAAATGGATTCTGGGTGTCTCCATCGGCGGCATATCCATCCTGATAAGCTATATGAGCGCCGTTTTTGAGGAACCCATCATGCGTTTCTTCCTTTTCCTTTCCAATCACCCCTTTTATGCCTCCGCTATCTACTTGCTCACCGCGGCTGTGTTTGCGCTGGCGGACTGGCTTCTGGTAAGGAACATCCCTGCCAAGGTTGACTAATTCTCCCTCAGGTGGAATATCATCCTTGCCGAAAATATCTTGACTGCGATTTCTATTTTTTATATACTATCCTTATCTTTTTACAGATTGGAGTATGTGGGAAATGGGAAAACGGGACAAACAAATCCTTTTGGGAATCGCCGCTGTGGCTCTTGTTTTGATGGGAATTTTTTACCTGATGCAGCGGCTTTCCGACGGCAAAAATGCCTATGCGCTTGTTTCCATAGACGGTGAACCGGTCATGGAACTGGAGCTTTCCAAGGAAAGCGACCGGCAGATCGACCTATCCGATTACGGCGTGCAGGTCATTTTGGAAATCAAGAACCATCAGATTCACTTTCTTTCCTCGGATTGTCCCGACCAAATCTGCGTCCGCTTTGGGATGCTCGACCACGAGCCGCAAAGCGCCGTCTGTATGCCGAACCGCGTCGCAGTCACCATCAATAGCTTTTCCAGCTTGAAGCTGGACACAATTCGCGTAGTCGGTTAAGCACAAGTCGCAGTCCTCGCTCTCGCGTAGGTCGCTTAGCCTCCGGCTTCGCTCGTTTGAGCGAAAACAAAACGAGCCTTTCCTCAAAAGAGGAAAGGCTCGCACTTTTTTCAATAAACTTATTTCTCGTCTACTCTCTTTTTGCGCAGGTATTTATCAACTGCTTCTACCATATTCTCCGGCATCTTTCTTGGAACCGGGAATACAACAGAATTAACCATGTGGTCGGAAAACTCCTGTACGAATGCAGCTGTCTTGCCGAGGTTTCTGTAATCGAGGTAGTCGATTACGTCGTGACGGCAGTGAATCATCGCGCCGCCGTTTCTGCCAAAGCGGCAGAAGTTGATTGCAGGAACGCCTTCATTTGCAAATGGAACCGAGTCGCTGGAGTAAACCTCCTGTGTGACATCGGTGGAGAAGCCTACTTCTTTGGACAGGTACTCTACAAAGCGGCAGAGGGATTCATCCGCTGTGATTGCTGCCCAGTCAGCACCCAGAACAGAACCTGCTACATCGACGTTGATCATCAGCTGTACGTCTTTGAGTTCCTCTTTGTGTGCCGCAACATATGCCTTGGAGCCGAGCAGACCCACCTCTTCGGAACCATACCAGCAGAAGGTCAGGTTTCTCTTTGGCGGATTTTCTTTGTAGTGGCGTGCCAGTTCCATCAAAATAACCGAGCCTGCGCCGTTGTCATAGACGCCGTGGCTGAATGGAACGCTGTCATAGTGTGCGCCGAAGGTCACATTTTCAGTGGTATCGTCGGTGCCTTTCATCTTCAAAACAACGTTGCGGGATGGACGCTCTACATTTTCCTGCACCAGTGTAAAGGTAACGGTTTCCGGCTCGCCCTTTACCAGCTCCATCGCGTCGATGGCTCTGAGCACACCGCCAGGAATCACGCCGTAACGGGTCGCCCAGCTGCGCAGTTCTCTTTCCGGCAGGTCGGTCTGCTCCAGAACATCGGAAACATTGCCGTTCCATGTCAAAAATCCTGCTACGCCATAGCGAACCATTCTCTCGTATACTTCCTCGTTGAGTTTGCCGCTGTTGACCATGACGATCATGCCTTTTTTGTCGTACAGATCAACTTCCGTACCCTGCTGTACATAAGCAAATTTTGCGGTCAATCCTTCTTCCGGTGTACTGCCGGAACGGCGGTATCCCTGCACTTCCCAATCCTTGCCCAGTGCGTTGAGTGAAACCTTTTCGATATCGGCAGTCTCTACCATAAATTCTTCGATTTCTGCCTGCAAACCTGCCTTAGCAAGCTCTTCACGGATAATGTTAGCCGCTCTTGTTTCCTCTGCGGAGGTGCTTGTGCGGATAAAATTGATTTTTTCCAAATCCTCGTAAATGCGTTTTCCCATTGCCTGTGTGTTTTTCAGAATATCCATGTTGTCCTTCCACTCCTTCTCGTAAGCTGTGTTTTTGCTTTTTCTCTGGGAGATTGTCCAAACCTTTCCCCCAGTGCAGATAAACTCTTATATGTTTTTACCAAAAACAGTATAGCATAAATCGGATTCAAATACAATGCCGATTTTCTCTGTGTTTTTTTGTAGCATCCTACAGTGCTTTATCTTCCTAGTAAAAGGCGCACAGAAAATTCTGTGCGCCTTTTACTGTTTTATTTTTGAGCCTCATACACCTTCTCGCCGCGGAAAAAGGTTTTCAAAACCCAAATCTCGTTGAGCTTTTTGGGGTCGGCTTTGAGCGGATTTTCACTCAGCAGCACAAAGTCCGCCTGTTTCCCTTGGCGGATGCTGCCCTTTTGGTTTTCTTCAAAATACTGATAAGCGGCGTTGACCGTCACTGCCTTGAGCGCATCCTTTACGCTGACGCGCTGTTGTTCTCCCAGAACGACGCCGTCTTTGCTTCTGCGGTTGACCGCGCACCACACCGTCTGCATCATATCCGGCGGGATGACCGGCGTATCCTGATGGAAGGTGTAGGGCAACCCTAACTCCACCGCCGTTTTGACAGGGCTGATTTTTTCCGTGCGCGCTTTTCCGAGATTTTTCAGGTGGATATCTCCCCAAAACCAGGTGTGCGCCACAAAGTATGAAGGAATCATCCCCAATTCTTTCAGCTTTGGCAGCTGGTCCTCGCGCAAAAGCTGTGCGTGTATCATCACTGGACGAAGTTTTGCCGTACCCCCTATTTGCTCGCAGGCGTCGATATACTGCTGTGCTGCGGCATCTCCGTTGCAATGCGCCAAAAGCTGCTGCGAATCTTCCACCGACTCTCTCACAAACGCCTGCACCTGTTCGTCCGAATAGCTTGGATAGCCGCGGTAGTCTGTTTCTCCTTCATACGGTTCGGTCAGCCACGCGGTTTTTCCTTGCGGAGAACCATCGAGGAAAATTTTATATCCGCCGATGCGCAGATGATTGCGGTAATTTTTTGTATACTCTGGATTTTCCTGCACGATTGCGCGGTGATCCTTCAAATCCACATAGCAGACAACATCGCTGTGCAGCTTTTCCTGCTCCGCCATCGCCTTTAAAAGTTTCCATTCATCCGCCTTAGTCAATCCGTCCTGCATGGTTGTGATGCCGTAGCTCCAATAAAGCTGCTGCGCACGTTCGATATTTTTCATGCTCTGTTCCAGCGAGGGCTTCGGCATGGCTGCGGTCAAATCAATAAACGCTTTTTCCTCCAAATAACCGCTGAGCGAACCGTCTGCCTCCCGACCGATCATCTTGTTTTCAGGAGATGCCGCAATCCCCATCGCGTGCAGTGCCGCTGTGCTGAGTACTCCCATGTGACCCGACGCATGACTGATTGCAATCGGGATTCCCTCGTTTTCCGAATCATTTCCTGGGAAATTTGTAAAGCTTTCCGGCAGTTTTTTGATGATTTCCTGCGACGCCCTGTCCAAAACATGGCGGTCGGGATGCCTTTTTTCCAACAGTGCATTGTGGTCGTACCCAAACCCAATCACATATTCGCCCTGTTTGATCCCACGCGAAACCGCAAAATCCACCAGCAAGTTGGTGATGTCCGCAAAGCTTTTTGCACCACTCAAATCACAGTAGGAAAAGCTCTGTGCCTGCGCCGTTAAATGGCTGTGTGCGTCAATAAACGCCGGCAGCAGCGCTTTCCCCTCGCAATCAATGTATTCGCAATTTTCTCCTGCCTTTTGGCGCAGTTCCTCTTCATCTCCGACTTCTATAATTGTCCCGTCCTCCACCAAAACCGCCTGGGCAGTTTGGATTTCTCCGTTTTCTTCTTCCATTGTTACGACATCCGCATGAAAATACAGCTGTTTCAAATCCTGTTCCTCCTTTTGGGTTTGCAGTCCTTTTCTTTTATTATATCCTATTTTTTGAAAAATAATAGCTTTTTGCTATTGACAAGTGCTGTTCTCTCTGGTATTATTGTATTAGGCACTTAATACAATAATGAAACGGAGGCGAAGCGATGACCTGGTCTTTTGATGACAACCTGCCGATTTATCTCCAGATCATACGCATTTTAAAATCCGACCTTGCACGCGGAAAATATCAGCCAGGGGAAAAACTGCCGGCTGTTCGTGAATTAGCCTTAGAAGCAGGCGTAAACCCCAACACTATGCAGAAGGCATTAGCGGAGCTGGAACGCGATGGACTGGTAAAAAGCCAGCGCACTGCCGGAAGATTTGTGACAGAAGATAAGGAGAAGATCATGGAAATTTCCAAAACACTTGCCTATGACGAGATTGCAAAAATGGTAGAAAACATCTCCTCACTTGGATATGAAAAAAAGGATATTTTACAGCTGCTGGAACGGTATCTTGCCGAACAGGAAGCGTAATCCGCAGTATCGTTAACGCATATATTTCCGAGGAAATATTGCGCGGGAAATATCCTGCAAACCAAACCAGAAAGGAACATCATTATGAATGATACAATGGACATGATTCAGGGCGGTTCTGTTTCTCAAAAGGCAGTCCTTCAAGTCAACAGCCTTTGCAAAAGCTATGGAAACCATCCCGTTTTAGAAGGTGTCGGCTTCACCATCCCACGCGGCAGAATCGTTGGCCTGCTGGGACCAAACGGCTGCGGCAAATCGACCTTGATGAAGCTCATCTCCGGTTTAACACAGCCGGATTCCGGCGAGATCCTCATTGACGGCGTTCTCCCGAGCAAACAAACGAAATCCATGATCTCCTATCTGCCGGAGCGCACCTACCTCAACGATTGGATGAAGATTAAGGATATCCTCAACCTTTTCTCCGATTTCTATGCCGACTTCGACTTAGAACGTGCAAAGGCTATGCTCTCTGATTTAAACATCTCTGCCGATTCTAAGTTGAAAACCATGAGCAAGGGCACCAAGGAAAAGGTTCAGCTGATTTTGGTCATGTCTCGGCGCGCACATCTGTATCTGCTTGACGAGCCAATTGGCGGCGTTGACCCTGCCGCAAGGGAATATATCCTCAACACCATCCTGAAAAACTTCGAGGAAACCTCCTCCATCCTCATCAGCACCCATCTGATACAGGATGTGGAAACGATATTCGATCAGGTGCTTTTCCTCAATCATGGCAAAATCGTCATCAACGGCGAAGTGGATGAGATTCGTTCGACCTACGGAAAATCCATCGACGGACTCTTCAGGGAGGTATTCAAATGCTAAGAAAAATGCTGAAATACGACATCAAGGCGATGGCGCAAACTTTTCTTCCTTTTTATGCTGTCATTTTGATTATGTCGGTTCTCAATTCCATCTTCATCAATTTCGACTGGCTGTACGGCATCGTCGGCGGTTCCACCATTCTCGTCGGATTGTTTATCGCGCTGGGCGTGACCACTCTGGTGCTGATTGTGACACAGTTTTACAAAAATGTCTTGGGCGACCAAGGGTATCTGACCAATACCTTGCCGGTCAGCGTTGACACCATCATTTGTTCTAAGCTGATTTCGGCAGCCCTTTGGATCTGTTTAAGCGGTATCGTCGCAATGATTGTCGGTTTCATTTTGTTGTGCAGTGTCTCTCCACTCACTTTCTCAGATGTTTGGCAAGCGGCATCTTCCCTCTTCGGTCAAATTTTTGACGCTATTTTCGCCGTTTTGGGCGGAGAGTTTCAGATTTTGTTCGTACTGCTGTGGATTCTCTTGATGGTGCTGATCGTTCTTGCCGCGATTGCAAACGATATTCTGCACTTTTATTGTGCGATGTCCTGTTCGCAGCTGCGCCCCTTTTCCAAAAACCGCATCGCTGCTTCCTTTATCGCCTACATCATTATCAATATTCCTCTTTCTGTTCTAACGGGTCTTGTCTTTAGCTGTATGGCATTGGTTTCGGATCGTTTCCAAAACTTTTTCGCAGGTCTTGCGCCTGAAACACTCTTTACCGTGGCTCTGTTCACGGTGGCGGCTATCTTTGTTGCCATGGATATCCTCCTTTATCTACCTACCCGTTATATTCTCAAAAACAAACTTAATCTCGAGTAATTTCATCCATAAAGAAAACGGCAGAAGGCTCTGGGCTTTAGCTCAGGGCTTTCTGCCGTTTTTGGGTTAAAACAGGACATTTTGGGGCAAAAGGTTGTGAATTATTTATCATTTTATCCAACAAATCTTCACAAACCAGGTTTTGCCGCACAAATATATTCTGTTTTATTTGTTCCTAAAGGCTAATAGAACAATCAAAATATCTATTCCTTCCCTGTTGATTTTTGAATTTTTAGCGCAATTCACATTTTTTTAAAAAAAGTTAACAAATTCGATATTTGGTCTTGCATATTTTCAGCACTGGAGTATAATTGTGGAATCGGATTCATGATGAACTACATTCGTTCAAAGTTCATTTTACTTTTGCAAAGGAGTTTTTGTCATGTCATATCGTTTCCTTTTTGATATTGCATTGATTCTGCTCACCACAAAGCTCTTCGGCATGATCAGCAAAAAGCTGCAAATGCCGCAGGTTGTCGGTGCACTGATTGCCGGACTTCTGATGGGACCTTCGATGCTGAATATCATCCATGGTACAGAATTTTTAAGCAACCTTTCCGAGATGGGCGTCATTGTCATGATGTTCACCGCAGGTCTCGGCACCAACATCAACGACCTGAAGCAAACCGGAAAAGCCGGCTTCGTGGTTGCATTGTTCGGCGTACTGATTCCGCTTGCCGGCGGTACAGCGCTTGCCTTCTTCTTCAACGATTCCGCCGCACCTAACGTGATGCTGCAAAACATCTTCATCGGTATCATTCTGACTGCGACCTCCGTTTCCATCACAGTAGAAACCCTCAAGGAAATGGGCAAGCTGTCCACCGTTGTCGGCAACACCGTTCTTGCGGCTGCGTTGATCGACGATATTCTGGGCTTGGTTGAGCTGACCATCATCAGCAGTATCGGCGGTTCTTCCGGCTCCAGCATCGTTTTGGTTCTGATTAAAATTGTTGCCTTCTTCCTGTTCATTGGCTTGGTTGGCGTTGCTGTCAACAAGGGCATGAACTGGTACATTAAAAATGTTCATTCCACCGATTTACAGCGTTATCCAATTTTTGCCTTTATCCTGTGTCTGCTCTTGTCTTTCTGCGCAGAGTACATCTTTGGTGTTGCAGACATCATCGGCGCTTTCGCTGCCGGCTTGATCATCTCCACCACCTCCAAGGCAAAATATATTGAGGTAAAATTTTCACCTCTGTCCTACCTGCTGCTGACCCCTATCTTCTTTGCAAGCATCGGTTTGAAGGTAGAAATTCCAGAGCTCACCGCAAGAATCGTTGTGTTCTCGCTGCTGCTGGCTGCGGTCGCGATCCTTGCCAAGATTATCGGCTGTGGCGTTGGCGCTAAGATCTGCCACTTAAAAAATCACCAGTGCCTACAAATCGGTATTGGCATGGCGTGCCGTGGTGAGGTTGCCCTGATCGTTGCAAATCAGGGTGTTTCCACCGGTCTGATGCCGGAAAGCTTCTTCGGTTCCGTGGTCATCACCGTCGTTATCACCGCTATTTTGACCCCAATTCTGCTGAAACTGGCTTACCGTCAGGGCGACGCTTACTCCGAAATGCAGCAGAGCACTCTGGTCGACCGTTACGACGAGGCAGAACAGCTCGATTACATTGCAGAAAACCTGCTGCGTGCTAATCAGCATATGATGGACAAAGGCAAAGAAAAGGCAAAGAAATAAATTGTTTGCCTCTATCCTGTCAAAATCCACTCTTGAAATAAAACCCCAACCAAAAAGGCACGATTTAATAATCGTGCCTTTTTGCTTTTTATCTCAGACACGGATGAAGGTATAAAAAGGTCTGCCTTTTGCCCGTTTTCAAAATCAGACGCGGCATTATCCTTTCTCCTATTGACTTTTGTAGAAAAGTAGGATATGATGGGACTAAACAATTCCACAGCAAAACACTTTTTACAAGGAGGCTTTTCTATGAAAAAACGATTGCTTTGCGCATTTCTATGTGCAGCTATGCTGATGGCTTCTTCGCTTCCTGCCTTTGCAGAAAGCGATGTGGATGAGCTTGCCGGAATCAAATATGAATCGGTCGCAGATTTGCAAAACTGTATTCAAACACACCCTGCCAAACATTCGGACATTCCGTATTTAACCTCCATGAACAGGCTGTTTATTCCTGAGGTGCTCGACGGAAAATTGGATGAAATTACGGAGATTCTCATTACGCCAACCTATGTATCAGTTGATTTTAAGGCGAACGGACAGAACTTCGAATTTTACCACTATCCATCAGGAGAGTACCAGTATCAGCTTGCTCAAGGGCGTCAAAAAGCACAGGCGAACAAGATATATGATTTTCACCCTGCTAAACAAAAGGTGAATGGTTATTTTGTATACAGCAGTTACTCTATTGACACGGAATATTGTTGGAAACAGGGAGAAGAAACGTTTTCCTTACGCGTTTTTGATGAGACAAACCCAAAAAAACGTCAGAATTTTAGCCTGTGTAAAGCAACCTCTATTCCGTTATATGAGGTAGTCGAATCGGATGACCCTGCAGTACAGAAAATGGCAAAGAAACAAGAAAAGGTGCAGTTTTTCGTCGTTGACCAGAATGGCAAAGCGGTTCCCGACGCACAGTTTGTTTTGCCAGCACTGCAAGCTCTTGTTCCAACCAATGCCAGCGGCAAAACCTGGTATTACGGCAAGGCGTTTGAAGCTGGCACTGTCACGCTATATTACACCGACTCCAAGGGAAATAACCAATATGTGACCAAGACCGTCACTATCCGCGACAAGCATCTGAAAAATGGAAAGATGAGCATTACCTTTCAGGTAAACGTTTAAGGGTTCGCTTACATAAATGTTTTTTGAAAAGGAGATATTCTTCATGCGAAAATATCTGCAAACATTCCTGAGCATTTTGCTCTGTACTTTGATGACCCTTTCGCTGTCCGCGTGCAGGGATTCCAACGCGTTTCAGGCATCTAAAGATTCCACCTGGGGCGATTTGTGCCGCCAGTTTCAGCCGGAGTGGTTTAACGCACTTCCGGCAGAAATCCAGCAGGAATATAATGAACTTCTTTTGCAGGAAACCCCTCCTGGCAATCATGGCGGCGATACTTTGCAGCCTGCCTCCATTGTCGCCGTCGTTCCGATAGAAAAATTAGATGAAGAACCGGAAGAAGAGGACGACGAAGGCTATCTTGTTTTGGAACGGGACGCCTGCGACTTATACGGCGAGCCAAGCGATAACATCGGGTGTATAGAGCTCGGTCTTGAGCTTGCGGTGCAGGATAAAAAGATGGATTTTTCGGCAGGTGTTGCCTCCATGTTCGAGGAGAACAACTGCGACCTAGCGCTTATTGTTGCACTGTCGGACACATCCACGAAAAAATACCTTGCGGTTCATTCGGGTACGTTTTCTCTGGCAAACGATATTGATTGGATTGTCAGTTCCTTCGAGAACTTGAAAAGCAAGCATGACTACACCGTACAGGCAATCGTTGTCGCAAAAACGTCGCAGGGAACGCTTGGAAGCGAAGCTCTTTATGTGGAAAAAACAGTGACAACAGTATAAGCCAAGGCAATATCACACGTTATCCAATTTGTCAAGCGGCATTTCACGCACATTTCGGCTTTGTAAAAAATAAATCTGTTGGGAGGTTATACCATGTTGTACAAAAAATTATGCGCCATCGTTCTGATGTCCGCACTCGTGATTTCATCCGCCTGCGTCACAGCTTTCGCTGCGAAGGAAGAGGAGGTTGTGGAAGAAACCGAAATTCTGTGGGATGAAGAAAACTATCCTGTGGATCTTCTTGTACCAGAATACAGCAGCTATGCCGACTTTAAAAATGAAATTTTCAACAGGGAACTGTTTCGTAAGCTGAACGCCTTGGGAACTCCTGTCAAAGTTACCAACAAAATCTACACCCTGCAAACCAAAAAGTCGGTTTCTAATCTGAAATTTGATTACAGGGAAGGTAATTCCACAAAGATGGGCAAGGAAAATTTGCAGTTGCAGCTGATATCATGTGATTCTTCCTCTGTGGAGTTTTCTTACGACAAGAATGTATCCTTTACCTACTTCCCTGATTATAGAACAGGGACTGTAAACCGGAAAAAATTATACGAGGATGCTAAAAAGAACGCTATCAAATCTAGGGTTATCCACCAGCACAAGGTGTATGTAACCAATCCTTCCAAGAAAGAATATCTATACACTTGGGTGCAGGATGGCAACCTATTCCAAATCCGTGCACCAAAAAACAAGGACATGAATTACGGATTTGCTTTGTGCAAACTAGTGAAGGCACACACCTTTGAGCAGGAGAATACCCCTGTTCAAGACGCTGGTTCTGTTGAAGAAGTCGCGGAAATCGACGTATTGTATCCAGCATACACATCGGCTGAACTTGCAAAAAATTCCTCCAACATTGTCGTCGGTACTGTACAAAGCATTGAACCTAACTATTCCAACAGCGGCGATTATTACAGTAGGGTGAAGATCGCTGTCAAAGAGAATTTAAAAGGGACTGTCAGCAATCAAACCATTTCCATCCCCATGTTCGGCGGCATCAAAGATGGTGTTGCACACCGGTATGAAGGTGCACCTGCTTACATGGTCGGCGAAGAAGTTCTTTTGTATCTGAATCCATTTTCGTCCGCGGGAAAGAACTGGTACATCCCGATTACCTTCGATGCAACGCTGAATTTGAATCCACCCGTTAACCGGCAAGCCATCATCGCACAGGTCAGAGAAGATATCGAAGTATCAGAATTGGAAAAGACCTTTGCTGAAGGGACTACGGTTGGTGAACCTGTAGAAGACATCATGCTTGATTGGGAATAAACGATTTCTTGAGATCAATTTGCCCGCAGAGTAAGGACATCCTAACGGATGTCCTTTTTATTATTTCCCGGGAAAAGCCCCTTTCATTCATAATCTGTCCATATTTTCAGACTGTTCTTATTTAAAAAATTTCGTTATAATAGGAAAGGATTTTTTCAAAATGAGGCTGTTCTGCGGCAAAAATGCCCGTTTTTCGTGGTTTTCACCCGATATGGCTTGAATCCAAGCGCATAAAAGTTTATAATAAATAGTGACTCTTTAAAATGTATGAAAAGGAAAGGAGCGGATGCTGCGTGTCCCCTTCGGAAAATTGTGCCAATCACAAACCATCTGCTTCTGGTCTTTCCGAGCGCATTTCCTCTTTGGGCTATCTTGCTTACGCCGTCTGTTATTTGATCGGCGCAAGGATCATTCGATATTTCCGCCGTTTTCGGCGCACCGTCAAGCGAACTGCTCTGCATACCAAATGGGCAGTCCGCCGATTCTATTTTGATATAAAAGATCAGCGCACTGTCCCCTCTGTATCAAAGGGACGATGGAAACGGGAATGGAGCAGCGCTTTTGCCCAGACCCGCAACGCTTTGCAAGACTGGAACACCCACCGTCAACAGCCTGATGCCGGTCTTTCTCTGACCGAATTTTTTGACGCATTCCGTCCGGCTGTCAAAATGTGCAGCCGTGTTGTCAATTATCTTCTGCCGGTTGCCGGTATTTTGGTTCTCACATCCACCGTACACTATTTCAGTACCCTCACCTATGGTCTGCACGTCGAATACAACGGTGAACACATCGGCTATATCCTCACCGAATCCGACTTTTCGGACGCCGAAGCCAAGGTAAGAGAACGCATTGTCAACGAGCAGTATCTGCCTCCTGAGGACAGCGTTCCTATCTATTCTCTGGAAATTATCGAGGACGACCAGATCTCCGACCAGCGCACACTGGTCAACAATATCATCCGCGCTTCCGGCAACGAAATTAAGGAGGCATCCGGACTTTACATCGACGACCAGTTTATCGGCGCTGTCGAAGACGACGACGCGCTGCTGATGAGCTTAAAAGCACGCAGGGACGGCACCTATATCCCGGGACAATCCTCCGAAGAACCTGACGAAACAGTTGAGGAAGAAGTGCTTCAGGAAACACCCGAAGAAGTACCGGAGGAAACAGTCGAACCTGCCGAAGAACCCGCAGCTTCGGAGCCAGACGCCGACGCTCCTGCTGAACCCGAAACTCCCGTTGAAGAAGTTTCCATCCAGCAGACCCACACCATTGCAGAGGGTGATTCCCTCTGGTCGATTGCAAATGAATATGACGTTTCTACTCAAGAGCTGATCGACCTCAACCCTGAGGTCAGCCAAACTATGCTGATCGGTCAGACGCTGGTCATCTCCAACGGTACTGCATCCAATCAGACTGAACCTGTCGCAGAAGCTCCTGCCGAAACAGAAACGCCTGCTCAAACGGAGCCGGACGCCGGCGCTCCTGCCGACGAGACCAGCGCATCGGTAGAACAGGCTTCTAGCCAGCAGACCTACACCATCCAAGAGGGCGATTCGCTCTGGTCGATCGCAAACGAATTCGGCGTTTCTACCCAGACCCTTGTCAGCCTCAATCCTGAGGTCAGCAAAACCATGCTGATCGGTCAGACGCTGGTTATCTCCGGCAGCGCATCCTCTCCTTCCAGCTCCACCCCGGTGGACAACGATGAGGACAGCGAGGATCAGCCAAACAGCGCGCCTGCTTTGCCGGAAGATGTTATCATTCAGGATGAAACGGTCAGCTTTGTGCAGTCCATCCGCTTGGAGAAGGGATTATATTCGGTATCCTCCATCGAATCGCTGGACAACATCAACGCAAAGCTCGACTCTGTTGTCGAAGCTGAACAGACCTACACCATCCAGGAGGGCGATTCCCCTTGGTCGATTGCAAACAAGTTTGACCTGCCTACCCAAACGCTGCTGAACCTCAATCCCGAAGTCAGCAAAACCATGCTGGTCGGTCAGACGCTGGTCATCTCGCAGCAGCAGCCGTTCTTGCAGACCAAAATCACCCGCACCATCACCGAAGAAAACGAAATTGCCTTTACCACCGAAACGGAAATCGACCAGAACAAGGAAAAAAGCTATCAGGAGGTCGTTCAGGAGGGCAAAAAAGGCCGCGAACAAATCACAAGCGAGGTAACCTATATCAACGGTTACGAAACCGAACGCCATGTCCTTTCCGAAACCGTTTTGGAAGAGCCTGTCAATGCCAAGATTGTGGTCGGCTCGCTGACAAGCTCGGTTTACAACTTCTCCAATTCCGGCTCTGTTTCGGGCGGCACCAATGTGGGCGGTTATATCTGGCCGGTCAACGGCGGTTATATCTCCTGTCCAATTTGGGGATACAGCGGACACACCGGCACCGATATCGCAGCAGACGCAGGTACCACCATCTGGGCTTCCAAGGGCGGTACCGTCATCCATTCCGGTTGGTCAAACGGTTACGGTTACAATGTTCTGATCGACCACGGCGATGGCACCAAGACGCGGTATGCGCATTGCAGCAGTCTGGCGGCTTATGTCGGTCAGCAGGTATCGCAGGGACAGGTCATCGGTTATGTCGGACGTACCGGCTGGGCAAGCGGCAACCACTGTCACTTTGAAATTATCAGCAACGGTTCTTTCCTCGATGCAAGAAACTACATCGGTTACAGCCGTTAAATCCTTTCTACATCCTATAAAACAGGAGCCGCACAGATGTGCGGCTCCTGTTTTTGTATACCTGTGATTTTTCTGCCCATCCTTTTTTTGTGAAAGGATGATTTTCATGCGTTTGCTAAAACATTTCCCCCAGCCCAAAGACCGGACACACCGCCGAAAGCAGCTGCGTTTATTCTGGTCCAGCTTTTTTATCAGCAGCATTTTTATCTTATGCGTGGCAGCGTTCCTTTATGTTGCCAACGGTCAGCAGAGCGGCATCCACGAGCCGGTTTTGTCGGTGGTCATCCCGTCGCAGCAAAGCATCTATGAAAATGGAAAACAGCATTCCCAAATAGAGGACGCTGTTTCCTTGAGTTTCTTTGGATTAAAAACGGAGATTTCCTTGTCGGAGCTGCAATCGGTTTACGGGGAGATTTCCCGTCTTTACGACCGATACGGCATTTTTATCCCTGCAAAATATCGGGCTGCCGCAGGAATCCTTTTCCTTTTGCGAAAGCTGCTTTAATATTCCTTGCGGCTGACAATCCTGACAGAAAGATGAATCGAAAGCCACATTCCCAGTCCCAGAATCACCGCTGCGCCAATGATGACAAACGGTATAATATCCGTCGGCAAGGACAGCCCTGCCTGCTGGAAAAGCATGGCGAATCCACCAAACAAGCCAAAAGGAATAAACATCATAAGCATCAGCAGAAGTCTGCTTTTTTGCGTGCCGAATTTATAGCACATCGGAATTTCTATGCCGGCTGCATACAGATGCACCAGCAGAGCTGCTCCGAGAATACCGGCAATATCCCCCAGCGGGACGCGCATGACCAGCAGATAGATTGCCGAAACCAGCAGGCTTACCAGCGAGAACAGACCTGTCACGGCATAGCGTGCCAGCACGATCTGTCTGCGGCTGACCGGCAGGATGACGGCATATTTATCCCAGCGGTAAAACTCGTCGTAGGAAAAGAGGTTGAGAAAATAAGAAATGCACATCACGGAGGTTATCACGCTGGCTGCCTCCGGCTGACCCATACTGCCCCAAACCACATCAAAAACCAGAATGATAAACACCAGCGTCCTCAGCATTTTCTTGGTCGAAAACAAATCATTCAAAATAAGACCTTTCATAAAGCTCCTTCTTTCTTCTATCAACAATCAACACAGCTTCCAATCAGTCATACCTGATTTTCAGTCTGTACACAGCATCACCATCAGGTCGTCCAGACTGATGGCATCGACCAGAACATTTGGATACTGCTTGCTAAAGCTTTCCTTATCCCGAATCAGCGCTTCGCTGTCATATTTGCCGTCCTTGATTTTCATAACCAAGCTGCTGTTAAGCGAATGGATGGTTTCCCTGTCCGCCTTTGCGATGCCGTAGCTGTAAAGGATATCGTCCTTATTTTTGCTCATCAAAACTTTCCCCTGATGGACAAAGGTGATGTAATCCGCGACGCGCTCCAAATCGCTTGTGATATGGGACGAAACCAGGATAGACGATTCCCCGTCCGCGATAAATTCCAAGAACAGGTCGAGGATTTCTGCGCGCACCACAGGGTCCAAACCGCTGGTCGGCTCGTCAAGAATGAGCAGCTTTGCATGGTGGCTCATTGCCACCGCAAGCGACAGTTTCATCTTCATGCCGCGGGAAAAATCTTTGATCTGCTTTTTTTGCGGAAGTTTAAATTTCTCCAAATACTGCTGATATTGTTCCGGCTCCCAATTCCGGTAGACATTTTTCATCACCTTGCCGATATCCGAAACATTCATCGTCTGGTTAAACGCCAGTTCATCGAACACCACTCCGATGGCTTCCCTGTCCTGCGCGGTGATGCCCTCGTGTCCAAAGATGGAGATTTTTCCGCTGTCAAGAGATATCATTCCCAGAAGCGCCTTCATGGTGGTGGATTTTCCAGCGCCGTTCTCGCCGATCAATCCCATGATTGCTCCCTTTGGAAGCGCAAAGCTGACGTTGTTCAACGCAAACTGCTGATAATGTTTGCAGATATTCTCCACCTGTAAAATCATGTTTTCTTCCATAAACACCCAGACCCTTTCCTGTTCCCTAGTCCTCATAAAGAAGAACCAGCATTTCTCTGAGTTCTTCCAGCGTAATCGAAGCGGCTTTCGCCTGCTCGACCGCCTTTTCCAACATTTCCTCTACCTTTTTTCGCTGCTCCTCCCGCATCAATTCCAAATTTCTCGGCGCGACAAAGCATCCCTTGCCCGCTACCGTAACCACAAACCCGTCCCGTTCCAGATCCTCATACGCTCTCTTGGTCGTGATGACGCTGATGTGCAGGTCCCTTGCCAGCGCGCGCATGGAAGGAAGCATCTCCCCTTCCTGCAATTCGCCGCTGAGGATGCTGTTCTTGATCTGGACTGTGATTTGCTCATAAATTGGTTTTCCGCTGGAGTTGCTGATGATCAGATTCAAAAAATCACCAACCCTTATCTGCGTATATACTGTATATATCGTATATATACAGTATCACACTTATTTTCTCTTGTCAAGTATGTTTTTCTTTTTTCTGCTGGAAATGTTATCCGCCGGATGTTATACTGAATTGATATCTTTGATTGTATTGGAGGATTTAAAATAGATGAAAGAATTACTGCACGATAAACGCTACCTGATACTGCAAGGACTGTCGATTGTTTTCGCAGTCATTTATCTGCTTTACACCAAAGGCTACCAGACCACCCCCATCTGGATCAGCTGGATTCTGTGCCTTTTGATGTTCTTTGTTACCATGATTGATTCCGCCATCAAAAAGCGCTGGATTCTGACCTCGCTGAACCTCGCGATGGTGATTTTATTTTTTATGAGCCTGATGGTGCTCCCCTACGGCACACAGCTCCTTTAACGATAAGGAAGGAAGTTACCATGAACACAATCAAGCGAATCGAACATATCTCCGAGTGTCCTTGTGCCGAAGCACGGTATATCGCTCTGCGCAATGCTTACCTGCTGGACGGACGATCCGTTTATTTTGAAATTCTGGGCAAAGATTCCGCCATGATTCTCAACTACACCGGTGAGCGTTTGGCGGAACTGATTGCGGAATTTCGTTTCTACAATTACAATATCACCCGCTACTATGACGCGCAGCACCGCCTGCTGCGCAGCTATGAACCCGTTCCTCTGACGGAAGCTGCTATCGCTGACTTGCAGCCATCGCAGTTTTATGTCAACAAGGACAAGCTTCAAAACTGCGCTTCTTGGATAGAAAGCAAGGAACAACTTATCATCCCTGTTTTCCCTGACAGCAATATCATCTGTGACGGGCATACCAGACTGTATGCCGCTTGGCAAAAGGGCATCTCCCAGTGTTATACTTATCCTGCCGACGATGTGGATCAGTATATCCACGATTTTGTACGGGAGGCTCAAACACGCGGAATCTATCGCATTGATGATCTCACGCCGCTGTATGATGAGGATTACAAAAAGCTGTGGTACGCCTTCTGCGACAAATATTTTGCATCTCAACAGCAAAACTGATTCCAGACGCAAAAACGGGGAAGGACGAACTGTCCTTCCCCGTTTTATTTTATTTTTCCCGAATCATCTGTCCGTAGTTTAACATCTCAAAGCCCAGTTGGCTGTACAGCTGTTTTGCCTTTGGATTTTCCGGGCAAACCTCCAAGCGGAAGCGTTTTGCCTGCGGATATTCCGCAAACAACCACTCAAAATAGCGGTGACCGTAGCCTTTGCCGCGGTTTTCCGGCGTGAAGTAGAGCTCCTCCGCCTGTACGGTAAAGCCGCCTGCTTCACAGCTCCAGTAAAACGCAAGCAGTGCATAACCGATGCGCTCGCCGTTTTCGGTAATCATCAGTCCGCGCATATATGGATTGCAGCGGAGAGACTCCTCGAAGGTCGCCTCAAAGTTTTCACAGCTTACCTCATGCAGGCAGGCTGGTCCCGAATAAAAGTCTTTGGACATTTCGATGTATGCCTGTTTGTCCTCTGGCATAAAATCGCGAATTTGCATTGTCTTTTTCCTCCTTATAGTGTTCTATCCATTATAGCCTACCGCACTTGGTTTGGCAAGCCCTTTCCGACAAACATCCTGCTTCTGTCTTCCGATAAAATCCTTTTGCGCGCTCTTTACACCCTGCCGCTTTTCCACTATAATGTAATGAAACATCCCTCTGTTGTGTCATAAAAGTTTTACTCAATTTTTTTCAAAAAATTGCGAGGTGCAGGAGCAGCGCTCTTGCTCGCCCATCGTAATGGGCGAAACACCCCAAATAAAAAAATAAAAAACAATAAAAAACGATAGGGGAACAAAAGCAGTTTCGATGCTGTGGTACGTCAGTACCGTTTCACGAAGTGAAACTGCTTAAAAAAATAATATAAAAACGATAGGGGAACAAAAGCAGTTTCGATGCTGTGGTACGTCAGTACCGTTTCACGAAGTGAAACCCACTGTTCTCTTGATTTAAAATGAAAAGCCTATACTGTCCAAAATCATCCACTGGATAATTTGGGAGCGCAGAATGTTTTTATGGGGAAAAACCTTTTCTCTTGCAAAGAAGTTGAGAAGTAAAGGCAAAGCTCCACACCCCTGCTCAAACTTTCGTTTGAGCTTGCCTCTTTTTCCAAATGCGCCTGACGATAAGGTGTTTCGCACTTTGCGAAGTGCGCCCAAAGGCTTCGCCTCTGGACACCACCACCTTTTGAAAAAGGTGGACGAAAACTTTTATTTTAAAAACGATTCACGAAAGGTGTGATCCCTATGAAATTAAAATCGCTGTTCGAAGAAAAGAAAACCGTCTTTTCCTTTGAAATATTCCCTCCGAAAAAAACAAGCTCCATCCAGACGATCTACGACACACTGGACGCTCTCTCCGGTCTGTCCCCTGATTTTATCAGCGTGACCTACGGTGCAGGCGGCAATCCTGCCGACCGTTCGACGGTACAGATCGCTTCCACCATCAAGCACAAATACAACATCGAACCGCTGGCGCACCTGACCTGCGTCAATTCCACCCATGAGCACATCGGATTGATTTTAGACGACCTTCGCCAAAACGGCATCGAAAACATCCTTGCCCTGCGCGGCGATATCAACCCCAACATTCCGCCGCAGACCGACTACCGTTACGCCTGCGACCTGATTCGGGAACTCAATACCTGCGGCGAATTTGACCTTGCGGCAGCCTGTTATCCCGAGGGACACCCAGAATGTCCCAACATGGAGGACGATATCCTGCATCTCAAGCAAAAGGTGGATGCAGGCGCTACCCATCTGATTTCACAGCTGTTCTTCGACAACAACGATTTTTATAATTTCCTCTACCGTGTCCGTGAAGCCGGTATCATGGTGCCGATCGAAGCCGGCATCATGCCGGTCACCAACCGCAAGCAGATTGAACGGATGGTTTCGCTGTGCGGCGCGAGCCTGCCAAAAAAATTCGTCAAAATCATGCACCGCTACGGCGACGATCCTGCTGCCATGCAGGACGCAGGCATCGCCTATGCCGTAGAGCAGATCGTTGACCTGATTTCCAACGGTGTGCAGGGGATTCACTTATACACCATGAACAATCCGCTGATAGCTCACAGAATCAGTCAATCGGTTGCAAGTCTCATCCGCTGTTCCAACCACTAGGGGGCTGCCATGCTGTATCCTCTCCATTCGATTCCGATTCCCGAGATCGTCCGCTATGCGCTGGGGGCAAAGATTGACCCGATTCCGCAGGACTTTTTGCAGCAGGCACAGTCTGCCGCCGATGAGCTGCTCGGCGTCTGTCAGCCGCAGTATCATTATCTTGTGTATCCGGTGCAGCCGCTGCTGGACTCCTTTTTATCCGGCAAGGACATCCGCCGCCATCTTAACGGATGCACCGACTGCGTTTTGTTCTGTGCTACACTGGGTGCGCAGGTCGATACGCTGATTCGCCGCACACAATTTCACGACATGGCAAAAGCATTGTGGCTGGACGCTGCCGCTTCGACCGCCATCGAGGAAGTTTGCGACGGCGTTCAGCAAAGCATCTCCGACACATTACAGAAACAGCTGACCACCCGTTTCAGCTGCGGTTACGGCGATCTGCCACTGAACACGCAGGCACACTTTTTATCTATTTTGGACGCGCACCGTAAAATCGGACTGACGCTCAGTGTTTCGGGGATGCTGATGCCGATCAAATCGGTCACAGCCGTCATTGGTATCTTCGACGAACCTGCTCCATGCTGTGAAAGCATTTCCCCCTGCGATATCTGCCATCTGCGGACAAGCTGCCAATTCAGAAGAAAGGGTGTTTTTTGTGGAAAACAATTTGATTGATTCTTTGTGCCGCTCCGACCGGTTCTGGCTGCTGGACGGAGCGATGGGTACACAGCTCCAAAAAAGAGGGCTGCCGCTGGGCTCACAGCCGGAAATTTGGAATATCGCCCATCCCGATATCGTTGCCTCGGTACACCGTGACTATGTCGAGGCTGGTGCAAACATTCTTTACGCCAACACCTTCGGCGCAAACCGCAAAAAACTGGCTTCCAGTGGTTATTCGGTCGAAGATGTGATTCATGCGGCGATACAAAATGCGCACGCCGCTGCCGGAACGAACGTTCTTGTTGCGCTGGATATCGGTCCTATCGGCGAATTGCTGGAGCCGACCGGTACACTTTCTTTCGAGGAAGCCTGCGACATCTTTTCTGAGGAAATGCGCGCCGGTATCGAAGCCGGTGCAGACCTCATCGTTTTGGAAACCATGACTGACTTGTACGAAGTGAAGGCAGGCATCCTTGCCGCAAAAGAAACCTGCGAAAGCATGGGTAAAAAGCTGCCGCTGCTTGTTTCCATGACCTTTGAGCAAAACGGGCGCACCTTTACCGGATGCTGTGTCCCCTCGATGGCGGCGGTTATCGAAAGTTTGGGCGCTGATGCCATCGGTTTCAACTGCTCATTGGGTCCGGTCGAAATCCTGCCGCTTGCCCAGCAGCTGCGGCAATACACCTCTTTGCCTATCTTTATCAAACCAAACGCCGGTCTGCCCGACCCGCAAACCAACCTTTACGCAATCACCCCCGAGGAATTTGCTGAACAGATGCAGGCATATCTTGACTTAGGGATCACTATGTTCGGCGGATGCTGCGGCACCGACCCTATGTTTATCCGCGCACTGCGCAGGATGTTAGACGCTCATACCCCCTGCAAGCCTGTCTTGCCGGAACACCGTCTGTCCTGCGTCTGCACACCGACCGAATTTGTTCCCATCGACCGCGTGCGCATCATCGGCGAACGCATCAATCCAACCGGCAAAAAACGGCTCAAACAGGCAATCGCCGAGCGGGATTTTGATTACATCCTCCGCCAGGGCATTTCGCAGGTGCAGGCAGGCGCCGCTATTCTGGACGTCAACATGGGAATACCGGACATTGACGAAGCCGAAATGCTGCCGCTGGTCATCAAAAAATTGCAGAGCGTCCTGGACACCCCTGTGCAGATTGATTCCTCCAACACAAAAGCGGTGGAAAATGCCCTGCGCATCTGCAACGGCAAACCGATCGTCAACTCGGTCAACGGCGAAGAAAAGTCGATGGCTGCTGTCCTCCCCCTCGTCAAAAAATACGGCGCGGCAGTGGTCGCGCTGACCTTGGACGAAGCAGGAATCCCTCTGCTTGCCGAACAGCGCTTTGCGATTGCACAGCGCATTGTTGAGCGCGCACAGCAGTACGGCATCCCGAAGGAGGATATCTTTGTGGACTGCCTGACGCTGACCGCATCGGTGCAGCAGAAGGAAGTGGTCGAAACCCTCAAGGCGGTGCGGATGGTCAAGGAAAAGCTGGGGGTCAAAACTGTTCTCGGCGTATCAAATATTTCGTTTGGTCTGCCGAACCGCGAACTGCTCAACCACAGCTTCTTGCTGATGGCGCTGGAAGCAGGTCTTGACCTGCCGATCATCAATCCGAATGTTCCCTCGATGCTGGACGCTGTCCGCGCTTACGAGGTGCTTTATAATCAGGATAAAAACGCTGCCCGCTACATCGAAAACTTTAACCGTCCCGAGGAAATCGCACGCATCAGCGCAAAACCGGCGCCGGTTTCCGCACCCCAGTCCGTTTCCGAAAATCCCTCCCATACCGATGAACTGACCGATGCAATCAGAAAAGGCTTGGGGGAATCGGTACGGCAAGCTGTCCGCGAACAATTGCAGGAAAATGAGCCGGAAGAAATCATCAATCACAAGCTGATTCCTGCCTTGGACCTGGTCGGTCAGGACTTTGAGCAGGGAAAAATCTTCCTGCCGCAGATGATTCAATCCGCACAGGCGGCACAGGCAGGCTTTGAGGAAATTAAAAACTTCTTGGCGGCACATCCGAATGCAGCCGCATCCGAATTTTCCCTCTCCCAAAAGGGCATCGTGCTTGCTACGGTGCATGGGGATGTCCACGACATCGGCAAAAACATCGTCAAGGTGATTTTGGAAAACTACGGTTTTCCTGTCCTCGACCTCGGCCGCGATGTGCCTGCCGAAAAGGTGGTCGAGGCGGTAAAACAGCATCACATCCGCTTGGTAGGACTCAGCGCGCTGATGACCACCACCTTGAAAAGCATGGAGGAAACCATTGCCGCGCTTCGTGCAGAAAAGCTGGACTGCAAGATTATGGTAGGCGGCGCCGTTCTGACCGAGGAATACGCCATGAAAATTGGTGCGGACTTTTATGCAAAGGACGCAAAGGCGTCGGCGGATATTGCAAAACACGTCTTCGAGAAGTAATAACGAAAACAAAAGTTTTCGTCCACCTTTTTCAAAAGGTGGTGGATTCCAAAGGCAAAGCCTTTGGTCGCTCATCGCAATGAGCGAAACACCCCCTAAAAAGACAAGATAAAAATAAAATCGTGCGGGGTAGAATACCCTTTTCGGTGCTGTGGTACGGCAGTACCGTTTCACGAAGTGAAACCTCTCAATAAAAACAACATAAAAATAAAATCGTGCGCGGTAGAAAGACCTTTTCGATGCTGTGGTACGGCAGTACCGTTTCACGAAGTGAAACCTCTCAATAAAAACAAGATAAAAATAAAAGAAACAGTACAAAAAGTTTTATTCCATTTTTTCAAAAATTGCAGCCGCTATCGCGGTGTGCTGCCGCACAGGTGCATCAAAACAGCACCCTGCCCCTATCCATTTTATTTTTTATATTATTTTTATTTGGGGAATTTCGCCCATTGCGATGGGCGCCCAAAGGCGCTGCCTTTGGAAACCGCAACTTTTGAAAAAGTTGACAAAACTTTTGTTTTTCTCAAACGAGCGAAGCCGGAGGCTAAGCGATCTGCGCGAAAGCGTAATTTGCGACTCGCATTAACCAACAACGCGAATTGGGTGCAGGCTCAGCCTGCTTTTGAAAAAAATTGAGTAAAACTTTTATAATAAAATTGCAGAAAAACTTTGCTGCCTTTGTGAATTTAAGGCAAACTTCCCCCGTCTGCCCTTGAAAAATTTGTATAAATAGATTACAATAAACTTAAACGATAGATTTGATTCTTGTGTTTCCAAAAATTATCGTCACTATTCTCTGCGTTAAGCGATGCTCTTAACGCAGTTCAAAGAAAGGCAGGTCATTTACAATGAACTCTCTGAATAAAAAAACAATCGAAGACATCGAGGTATCCGGCAAACGGGTACTTGTCCGCTGCGACTTTAACGTACCTCTCAAAGACGGTGTCATCACCAACGACAAACGTATCGTTGCTGCACTGCCAACCATTCAGTATCTGCTCAGCCACAATGCCAAGGTCATCCTTTGTTCCCACCTTGGCAGACCGAAGGGTGAATACAAAGAGGAATTTTCCCTGGCTCCTGTTGCTGCAAGACTTTCCGAGCTGCTCGGTCAGGAAGTAAAACTTGCAAAGGATGAAACCGTAGTCGGTGAAAATGCCAAAGCGCTGTCCGCTGCGATGAAAGACGGCGAAGTGATCCTGCTCGAAAATGTTCGTTTCAGAAAAGAAGAAACCAAGAACGAGGAAAACTTCTCCAAAGAGCTGGCTTCTCTGGCGGATGTCTATGTAAACGACGCATTTGGCACTGCTCACCGTGCGCACTGCTCCACCGCAGGTGTTGCTTCCTACCTGCCGGCAGTCTGCGGCTACCTGATTCAGAAAGAAATCTCCGTGATGGGTCAGGCGCTCAACGATCCGAAACGTCCGCTGGTTGCAATTCTTGGCGGCGCAAAAGTTTCCGACAAGATTGGCGTTATCAACAACCTGCTTGAAAAGGTTGACACCCTGATTGTCGGCGGCGGCATGGCATACACCTTCTTCAAGGCAAAAGGTTACAGCGTCGGCACATCCATCTGCGAGGACGACAAGGTTGACCTTGCAAAAGAGATGCTCAAAAAAGCTGAGGAAAAGGGCGTTCGTTTCCTGCTTCCTGTTGACAACAAAGTCGGCGACAAATTCGCTGAGGACTGCGCAGCTCAGTTCGTAGATTCCGACAAGATTCCTGATGATTGGATGGGTATGGACATCGGTCCAAAATCCATCGAGCTGTTCTGCTCCGCTGTAAAGGATGCCGGCACCGTCATTTGGAACGGTCCTATGGGTGTATTTGAGTTTGACGCATTTGCACAGGGCACTTTGGAGGTTGCAAAAGCAATCGCAGCTTCGGGCGCTATCTCCATCATCGGCGGCGGTGACAGCGTTGCTGCTGTTACCAAGCTCGGCTTTGCTGACAAGATGACCCACATTTCTACCGGCGGCGGCGCTTCTCTGGAATTTTTGGAAGGTCTGGAGCTTCCTGGCATCGCTGCACTCAACAACAAATAATCACTTCCCAGCGTAAAATTACGCCGATTGAAACCCTGTTTTCAATCGGCGTTCCTATCATTTTCCCCGCTCGAGAGGAGTTTCCCTTTTATGATTCGCTATTTTGACTTCCAGCTTGCCTCGGTTTTACTTGGCATCACCTCTTTTACAGGACTGATCTTCTATGTCATCGGTTCTATCGGTCTTTACGCCATGGCAAACAACACCGGTATGAAAAACCCATGGCTTGCGTGGATCCCGATTGCAAGAGATTATCTGCTGAGCTCTTTGACCGACCGTTACAACCGCAGCGTCCGTCAGAAAAATACCTCGTATCGCTTTTGGCTGACACTGTTGTGCGGCATCCAAACGCCACTGGTCTACCTCTGTCTGCTGTTGTTCGGCGTGCTGATGTCCACCGTTTTATATTCCGCGCCTGTTCTGATTTTGGTGCTTGCAATGACTTTTCTGCTGATTGCGGCGTTTCGCATTGCATACCGTATCTTTTACCTGATTTCGTTTTACTACGTCACCATGGATTATGAGCCTTCCCGCGCGGTGCTCTACACCGTTCTTGCATTCTTTGGTCTGGACAGCATCGCTTTGTTTTTGTGCCGCAACAGTGTTCCGGTCGGCATTGCCGGAAGATGCGAACCTGTTCAACCCAAATACAACGTACATTCACAATCACATTTTTAATTTGAAAGGAAGTTTTCTACTATGAATAAAGCACTCCGCAAGGCAATCGTTGCCGGAAACTGGAAGATGAACAATGACCGCAACGCTGCCAAAAAACTGATTACTGAGCTGAAACCTCTGGTTGCAGACGCTGCCTGTGAGGTTGTTCTGTGTGTACCGTACACCAATCTGGAAACTGCTCTTTCCCTTTGCGAAGGTACCAATATGCACGTTGGCGCAGAAAACTGCCACTGGGCAAATTCCGGCGCATACACCGGCGAAATTTCCGCGCAGATGCTGACCGAAATGGGCGTCGAATATGTTATTATCGGTCACTCCGAGCGCAGACAGTACTTCGGCGAGACTGACAAGACCGTCAACGCAAGAATTCGTGCGGCATTAGACGCAGGCTTAAAGGTTATTCTGTGCGTTGGCGAGGTTTTGGAACAGCGTGAACAGGGCATCACCGAAGAGATCGTCAGCATACAGACAAAAGTCGCTCTGAGCGGCGTCACCGAAGAAGAGCTTTCCAGAATCATCATCGCATATGAACCGGTATGGGCAATCGGCACCGGCAAAACTGCGACTGCAGATCAGGCGGAGGAAGTTTGCGCAATCATCCGCGGCGTCGTTGTAAAACTTTACAACAAAGCTGCTGCTGACGCGCTGACCATTCAGTACGGCGGTTCGATGAAACCTGCAAACGCCAAAGAACTGCTCTCCAAAGAGGATGTTGACGGCGGCTTAATTGGCGGCGCTGCACTGGTTGCAGAAGATTTTGCCGCAATCATTGACGCTGCTAAATAGCTACTTTCTTTTGGAAAAAAGAAAGTAGCAAAGAAAACCTATCACGCTTCGCGGTGCTCTGCCGAAAGAAGCCGTATAAAAGTTTTACTCAATTTTTTTCAAAAAATTGCAGGGTTGTAGGGACAGCGTCCCTGCTCGCACTCCGCAGAGTGCGAAACACTTTATCGTCAGGCGCATTTGGAAAAAGGGGCAAGCTCAAACGAAAGTTTGAGCAGGGGTGACGGAGCTTTGCCGTTTTGGCTTCGCCAAATGCCGCCAATCCGATATGGCGGCAAGGCAAACTTAACTTATTTGCAAGAGAAAGGGTTCTCGAAAACCTATTTTAAGAACAAACCATCCTCCAAAATTATCCGGTGGATGATTTTGGACAGTATAGACTTTTTATTTGGAAACAAAAAACAGCAAGTTTCACTTCGTGAAACGGTACTACCGTACCACAGCAAGTCACGCTTTCGGCTTTGAAATTTAATTGATTTTGTACAGCGTGACTCTGAGTTTGGCTTTGCCAAACTCACGGAAGTTCATTGTAAACAATGAACTTCTA